>JAEUQD010001008.1 GCA_016789925.1 Bryobacterales bacterium
GGACCCAGATAGATACACTTATCCACGCCCAGCCGCTGCCATAACTCGCGCTCACTCGCGCAGCCGAGGTCGCGCAGCAATCTTTGTGTCATCCCAGCCGTTCCCCAATAGTCGCAAGGCACACGGTCGGGCTTCTCTCCCGCCAGCAGGGCGAGCCAGCGTTCTCTCGGCGTCATGCGAACTTCGGCTTCGTCGTCCGCCACTGCCCGCGGGTGAAGTCCGGACACTCGACCGGCGCGCCGCCCCTGGCAATCGACATGCCCGACAGCGCCACGACGCAACTCATCGTCACCGAGTCATAAACATCGAGTGGCGTCTGTTTGCGTTCCCGTACAGCGTCAACGAAGTGCGCCAGTTCCAGATAGTCCGTGCCGCCATGCGAGGCGCCGCCTGCCTGTTGCCGCAGCGCGGTCCACCATTGATGTTCAAACCGTTCCTGATAGGGCGCAAACGGCTCCCATTCGTGATACTTCGGGCTGCGGCCCTCCAAATACACCGACGCCCTGTTCTCGTCGTAGATGCCCAGCGTGCCTTGCACCATCCAGCGGTTATCGTAAGGCCTGGGTAATTGCATGTCGTAATTGATTACGATGGTCCGGCCCTTGTGCGTGCGGACCATCGACGTCACGATGTCGCCTTGCGCGAACTCGCGCCGGGCGTTGGGATGATCGGGACCAAAGCGCCGGGCGAAGTACGCGTTGATGCCGCGTTGCGCGGTGGCGTAGGAACTGATGGTCGCGAACGCGTCGCCGCAGTTAATGTCCATCCAACTCAATACCGGACCCAGACTGTGCGTTGGGTACTGATCGCAATTGCGAACGCGCAGATACTCGGCGGGCCACCGGTCGCGGCCCTGCGGATCCCAGAACCAGTGGTCGATGCAATCGTGCGAATGCGCGCAATGGCAGTGCACCATCTCGCCCAACAGTCCCTGGCGGACCATGTTCAGCACCGCCAGGTTGTCGCGCCGGAAGCTCCAGTTCTCGAGCATCATGCACGGGACGCGTGTGCGCTCGTAGGTGTCGACTAACTCCCAGCATTCTTCAAGAGTCTGCGCCGCCGGCACCTCGACGGCAGTGTACTTGCCGTGGCGCATCGCCGCCACGGCCATCTTCGTATGCCATTGCCACGGAGTTGCGATCAGGACAGCATCCAGATCGTCGCGGGCTACGACTTTCCGGTAATCCTCTTCGCCGGAGTAAGCCGCCGGGTCCGTACGACCCGCCTTGGTGACCAACGCCAGTGCCTGCGCCAGGTTCGCGGCATCGGGATCGCACAGCGCCGGGATACTGACGCCCTCGACGCTCAATAAGCCCCGGAGCAGGCTGCGTCCGCGTCCCCCGGTTCCAATCACACCAATCCGCACCGGTCGCGTCTCAGCGGGCCGGGCCAATGCAGCCCCGGCCGTCGAAAGAAAGAACTGCCGTCGTTCCAAATCGACCTCCAAACCGCCACCCTACGCCTGCCTGCCGTGGGTGTCAATGCGGCGTTTCGCCTTCGACAATCCCTTGAAACGGCTTCGTCGTCCTGATACGGTGGAGTCTGTCGGGGCCCGATGCCAAACGAACCCCAGAACGGACACGGCGAACTGAACTCCTGGAAGGAGATCGCCGCCCATTTGGGGGTCACTATCCGCACTGCCCAGCGGTGGGAATCGGAGAAGGGTCTGCCGGTCCGCCGTCTGCCGGGCGAACGCGCGCGAGTCCTCGCCAAGTCCGCGGAACTGGATTGCTGGAAGGAGACTGCCACCGAGTTGCCCCGGCCGGGGAATGGCGCCAGGCCACTCAGACGGTATGCGGGCATACTGGCCGGTGTGATCGTTCTCGGCGCAGCCGTTCTTGCCGTCCGGAACAGCCCCTGGTGGCCGCTGCGCGACCCCACGAGCTTTCGCTGGCGGGAGCGGGTTCTGACGGTCTCCGACAAGGACGCGAGAGAGCTCTGGACCCACGAGTTCCCGGTCCTCCCCTCCACCACCTTCTACGAGGCGAGGCCACCGCGCGACATCGTCGCCTTCACCGATCTTGACGGCAACGGCGGGACCGAGACCGTATTTCTGTATTCGCCTGGGGACCGGTCAATCAACGCCAGCGGCATTTACTGCTTCTCCAGCAGCGGCAAACTGCGGTGGCGCTACACTACGCCCCTCACCTTGGTTAGCCGCGGTGAGGAGTTCCGCCCGCCCTTCCACATCCGCGGTTTCCGGGTTGTTGCCGCACCGCATCACCCGCACCAGAAATATATCGTCTACAGCGAGGCGCACCACTGGAGCCATCCATGCCACGTTGCGCTCCTTGACAGCAACGGGCGGCCGGCCGGCGAGTATCTTCATTCCGGACACCTCGAAGTCGTCGAAGCGCTCGACCTGGACGGGGACGGGATTGAGGAGGTCCTGCTTTCCGGCGTGGATCAGGAGCGGAGCCAGGCAGTTCTCGTCGTCCTCGATCTCAAGAAACTGCTTGCCGCCGGACCCCTTACGGCCAGCGGCGCGATCAACATCCCATCGGGCTTGACCGGTGTGGAAAAGGCTGTCGTCTATTTCCCACGCACGTCGCTCAACCGCAAATTCGAACGCTTCAACTACGCCTACCAGATGTCCCTCACCGACGGCAGAATCACGGTGTACGTGCGGGAGTACCGGATGAGGCACCCCCACTCGTTCATGATCTACGCGCTCAACCGCGACCTCAGCGTCAACAGCGTGACGCCCTCCGACACCATCCTGAACGTATACAAGGAGATGAACGCTTTCGGCCAACTGCGCGAAGGGTTGGATCGGGACGAAGTGCAGCGGCTCCGGTCCTCCGTCCAAATCTTGACTCCGGCCACATCGGAAGTTGAAGCGTCGGGTGGCGGGCCGTAGTTACCGGATTACTGCCTTTTCGACCGCCTGGTTCTCGTAGTCGTCCGAGACGCGCACGGCGATGGTGTGTTCACCCGGGGAGAGCGCTTCGAGCGTCAGGACATAGTCATGCTCGGGCGAGTCGGTCAGTCGCGTGGTCGGTTCAATCACCTTCCAGTCGCCACCGTCCAGGGAGTACTCGCATTTGTCCAGGGCATTGAGGGCATCGGCAGCGCGCCAGCGGACCTCCCTCCGGGTAGCCGCCAGGTTCACAATGCGCGGAGGCGTATTGTCGATCACGAAGGAGTCGCTTTCGAGACTGGCGGACAGGGCCGCCCCTGGCGGATTGCCCGGTGCGTCCGAAACCGTGACGCGCAGCACATACTCGCCATCGGCGAAGGCCGTCGAATCCCAGCTATAGTTGCGCTCGCGGATGTCCTGCTTCAGTAGACGCCAGGCCGTCTCTTTCACGCCCCTGATTTCCAGTTGGGAAATCAGCGCATCTCCGTTCTCGTCGCGCGCTAGCCAGCGCGCCCCGACATGGCCCTTCGCATACGACATGGAAGACGAGGGCTGGTCCGCGCTGGACGGCGTGGAACTGGACGAACGGGTGGCCGTCCGGCTCAGCGTGGGTAGGGTAAGGCTCTGGGGCGACAGCGAGGAAAGCGTCACCGCCGATGGCGCCGCGAAGCGGTAGTTGGGGGGCGTCATATCGATCATTTCAATCGAAGGCGCGACGTTCTTGGGCATGTAGGCCACGGAAATCGACGAGACCTCCGGAGACGTTCCGTCCGCCGCTCCGGTCAAGGTCAGACGGTACTGAAGAAAGCGGGCCGCGGGCGAAGCGACTCTTCCCGCGCCGTCGGCGAGAGTCACCGGCGTCCACCCGCTCCAGTTGCGCTGCGGCGTTTCCAGATTTCCGCTCCTGGTTTCGACCTTGATGCCGCCGCCACGGGTGGTCGACCGGAAGCGGCCCCAGTAGGTGAAGAACCCGGCGTCGAGCGGTTCGCTCTCGAAGGTACCCGTCTTCTCGATGGCCGGACCTAGCTCGTAGAGTTTGCCGATGTTGCCTGTAACAGCGAACACCTTGCCCGTACGGCCGGAAGCCAGGCCAGTGATCTGAGTCGGAGCCGCGTACACCAGCAGGGAGGAGAGCAGATCGTTTTCCAGCCGGTAGAGGTTGCCTTTGTTGCCGGTACCCAGTAGCGGGCGGCCCTGCTTGTCAAACGTCAGGGCATAAACGATCTCAGTGTTGTGTGTCCAAAGGCGGCGCGCAAAACCATCCGCTTCGATGCGGGCCACTTCCGAGCCCCCTTGGAGATTAGCGCCGAGACTGGGCAGCGGCGGAGGCGCTGGTTGGGGAGCGGGACCGCGCGCGGCCCCGGGTGCGGCGGGCGCCGCGGGCAGCGGCGGAGGCAGAGGGACTGCGGGTCCAGCCGTGCCGGCCTGTTTGTTGCCGAACGCCGCGGCGTAGAGCGCGCCGCTGGGAGAAACGGCGAGGGCCGTGATCTCCCTTTTGCCGGACTGATAGAGGACGAACGCCTGCCCCTGCGGCGAAGCACGGAAAATGAGGCCGCCGGGCTCCGTACCCGCATACAGATTGCCGGCCTTGTCGACTGCCAGCGACCGAGCGTGCGCCTCCTCTGTTTTCAGGAAGACCGAACCCTGGCCGCCGGGCGTGACCCGATGAACTTCGCCTTTGTCGCCGGTGGCCACAAACAAGTTGCCGTTCGCATCGAACACCAGGGCCCAGATGTACTTAGCCTTCGGGTCGTAGAACACGGAAGACTGCCCTGTGGCATCGATCCGGTACACCTTGCCATCAGGAGAGGTAGCGGCATATACGCGGTCCTGCGCGTCGATGGCGAGGGCGTGGATTTCCAGTCCAGGCAGTTCCGCGACAAGGCTGGCGCGGCCCGTGGGGTCGATGCGGGTGAGTTTCGACTTCGAGTCCTGCCCGCTGCCGCCGATGTACACGTTGCCTTTCGAGTCTTCCACCACGGCCCAGAGGTAATTGCTGGAGGCGTCGTACACCTCTTTGAACACCGGGGCCAGCGTCAGGCGGCCGTCACTGCGGAGGGTGATGTTCTTGAGCGTTCCTTTTTCGAAGTCGGCTTGGGAAGCCTGTTCCCAGAGCCGGGTGGAGGCGGCAAAGCACAGCGCACCGGCGCACAACAGCCATGAATATCGGATCATCGGTTCTCCCAACGCAATTTGAAATGAGACTAGTTGACGCGGATGCGCAAGGAATAGCTACCGGTCACTTGCGAATCGAAGGCGAGTTCCTGCTGCTGCTCGGCAGTTTCAGGACTGGTGAAGACCGTCCGTGACGACGACCGCCCGTGCTGCATGACGTTGGCGACCGAAGCCGGCAGGCTGGGCAGCGTCTTGTCTTCGTAATAGACGGTCGGCCGGGCATGCACGAGCGAGACGTATAACTTGTTATTCGTGCGTTCCTGGTTCAGCAGAGACACGGTCTGCGGCAGATCCATGAAACGGGTCATCATGCCGGCGGCCATCTGCATGCGGTTGAGCGTGTCGGCATCCGACAAGAGAATGCGGTGGTCGCCCTTGGGGAATCCGGCGGGAATCCGCACGGTCACCTGGCGCTCGATGCGACCGCCGCGATACGGCCGGAGGAAGACGCGCAGCGGGACTTCGCCGCCCGCCTCGACTTCGCTCTTCTCCGCGAAAGCGGTTTCGACGGTGGCGATACGGCGCTGCGGCAGAAGGTCGAGGGTGACGTCGACATTCCTCAGGCGAGGCGTGCGGACGGTATTCGAAAACAGACGGTTGAATTTGTCACCCCACCATCCGGCCAGCAGCATCGGTACGGGAATCGGAATCTCAGCCGGGGAAAAAAGGTTGGACAGCGAGATCTTCTGCTGGCCCTCGAGTTCCACATTTCCGGTGATGCGATAGGTCGCCTCGTCGGCAAAGTCGTTCAGCCCCGATACAGAGTTGAATAAGGTGACCATCATGAGAAACGGCGTCCACTTCTGTTGGACAAACACCTGAAAACGGAGGTCGCGCTCCTTCAGGATCTTATTGTCGTCAGTGAAGGTGCGCACTTTCACACGGCAGGGGATCATCTCGCTCTGTTCGCCGAGCACCCCCATGATGCCGGAATGGCGATCCTGCTTGAGCGCACCCACCACCTCGGTGGCGTTGCCGAACTTGTTGGGCTGGAACGCCGAGGCGAGCGTCATCACGACGTCGCTTTTGGCCATTGGCATGGAAACATTGCCGAGCGATAAGAAAGGATGTCCGAAGGCCAGTACGCGCTTGCCGTCGTTGTAAGTGACCGTGCCCATGGCGGTCATGCTCATATCGCCGGAGACGAGGATGCCGGAGACGGCGTCGCCGGGCTGGAGGGCATTCTGCCAGCCGGGGGCTGGCTTGGCCGAGCCAATCGTGGAAGAAGCGCCACCCTGCGCGGGGGTGATCCCCATCTGCTGGAAGATCGGAGCGAATTCGCGCATGACGCTGTCTTGAAACCCGGAGAAAACGAGCGGCGTGTCGATGGGCGTCATCGTAAGGCCGGGCGCGGCACCCACGGAAACAGCGGAGAGCAGACCGCCAGGCAGTTCCACCTGGGCCCGTGGCGCCAGCTTGTCGGGCGTTCGGGCATCGCTGGGGGTCGACGTGTCGTAGTCGTTGATTTCGAGCATCAACTCGATGGGAGTGATGCCGCAGATGGCGTCGGGGGAAAAGACGCTCATGCGCAGCGACACGGCGCCAATCAGCTTGCCGTCGATGTAGACCGGGCTTCCGGACATGCCGCCGGCCACGTTGGTCCGCTGCGCTTTGCCGCCCATTTTGCCGAGAATGATGTCTTGCTTGGGGCCCCAGGCATTCTTCATTAATCCGATGATCTCGATGGGTACAGCTTCGGGCTCCGAACCCGCGAAAACGGTCCACGCAGTGGCCTGCATGCCGGGCTTCACCTGAGAGACCGGAAGGATTGGGGGACGTCCCGCGCGCGGGCGAACCGGCGCGGCGGATTGCGCGAAGCAAACCAGCGTCGCAATCAGAATCAGCGGGAACAAACGGGGGAAATTGCT
>JAEUQD010001029.1 GCA_016789925.1 Bryobacterales bacterium
CTGGATTGGCTTCTTCGCGCAAGACAAGCTGAAAAGGATCGAAGCCACGGGCGGAGCGGCGCAGACGCTGTGCGACGTAACAGCTCCTCGTGGGGGGACTTGGAATGCGGCGGGCGTGATTGTGTTCTCGGGTACCACGGGCCTATTCCGCGTGCCTGCACACGGAGGGGCGCCTTCTCCACTCACAACGCTTGACCTGGCCAACGGGGAAACCGGTCATACCGAGCCGGTGTTTCTGGCCGGAGGACGGCATTACTTGTACCGGATCAACGGCAGGAAGGCGGCCAGGAGGGGAATCTACCTCGGGACGCTGGACGGGAACGAAGGCACGCGGCTGCTAGGGGACCTTTCGAGCCCCGGGTATACGGAAGGACCGGCAGGCGGGGGCTACCTGCTGTTTGTGCGGGCGGGGACGCTGATGGCGCAACGGCTCGATGCCGCGAAGGGCGCGCTGGTGGGGGAGGCGTTCCCGGTGGCTTAGAAAGCGGTTGCGGCCAGCGCAGTGGCGCCGTTCTCAGCATCGGGGAACGGCATCCTTGTTGTGGAGCCTGACATGGGTGGACAGGCACGGTTGGCGTGGGTGGACCGTGGTGGCAACAGGCTGGAATGGGTCGGGGAGGCAGCCAGCGGTCTTCTGGTTCCCCAATTGTCACCGGACGAAAAGCAGCTGGCGTTTAGCCTCGCGGGCGACCTCTGGATACGGGACCTCGTCCGCGGTCTGTCAACACGGTTCACCTTCGATCCGGGGCTCGAATCGTGGCCGGTCTGGTCGCCAGATGGGGAACGGATCGTGTTTGGTTCCAACCGTGAGGGTCCGAACGATCTCTACGTGAAGCCAACCAGCGGAGCGGGCCAGGAGGAGGTACTGCTCAAGACGGAAGACGGCAAGGTTGCCACAGACTGGGCGAACGACGGGCGATGGCTCCTCTACTTCTCCTCCAATCCAGTAACACGAACTGACCTGTGGGTGCTTCCCATGGAAGGGGAGCGAAAACCGAGGCCGTTGGTGCAGACTAAGTTCGAGGAGCGGGACGGAACGTTTTCCCCGGACGGGAAATGGATCGCGTATGCGTCGGATGAGTCGGGAAGGTTCCAGATCGTCGTGCAGCCGTACCCGGCGACGGGGGCCAAGTGGCAGGCATCGAAGGACGGAGGGCACTGGCCACGTTGGCGAGGGGATGGGAAGGAACTGTACTGGCTGGAGCAAGATGGGACGCTGATGGCGGTGGAGGTGAATACGGGGCCGGCGTTGCGGCTGGGAATCCCGCGGGCGTTGTTCGAGACGCGGATCCAAAATTCATTTGAAGGTTACGACGTGGCGAAGGACGGGAAGCGGTTCCTCGTTCCGCTGCCTGTACAGGACAGGGAAAATTCGCGTCCGGTCACGGTGATCCAGAATTGGCTCGCCGGGGCGCGGAGGTAGACCTATCTTCGGAGGCTAAGCAACTAAGGCGCGGGAGCGGCGGCTGCCGCCATTGTTACAGATCGTCCGGACGAAGGCCCGTGTGCTTTCCGATGCGTTTCAGGATCTTGCGGCCGAGTTCTTCGCTACCGTGGAAGGCAAACTCATAGTCGGGCCACCCGTCGCGGGTCAGCAACTTGTGCGAACCGCTCTGGCGCTTGACGCGCCAGCCGATACGTTCCAAAGCGGCGAGAACGCGGCGGGCCTTAGTCGCCGGCCAGTTGCTCACTGAGCACCTGAAAGGAAACGTTGAGGGACGATGGCGGGAGTTCGCCGTGCCGGATCCGATCAGCGATCACTTCGATGGCAAGCTTTTCGGTATTGATGATTGCCTCTTCCCGCGTCAGACCGTATGTCATGACGCCGGGCAGTTCCAGGGCCTCGGCGATCCAGCGCCCGTCGTCTTCCTTATCGAGTTCAATCGAGAGGTGCACCTCCTCATTGTAGGCCGGTGCGATAGACTGTGCAGAACACAATGCCGCTGGCGGCCGGCGAGAAACTCGGTCCTTACGAAGTCCTCGCGCCTTTGGGCGCCGGTGGAATGGGAGAGGTGTATCGGGCGCGAGATACCCGGTTGGGGCGGACTGTTGCTGTGAAGGTCCTGCCCGATCATATCGCGCAGCGAGAGGATGCGCGGGGGCGGTTTGAGCGGGAGGCGCGGGCGGTGGCGTCGCTGAATCACCCGAATATCTGCACGCTGCATGATATTGGACCGAATTACATGGTCCTGGAGTTGATTGAGGGGGAGACGCTGGCGGCGCGGATCGAGAAGGGGGCGTTGCCGCTGGCGCAGGCGTTGCAGTATGCGGTACAGATCGCGGATGCGTTGGACCGTGCGCATCGGGCGGGGGTGACGCATCGCGACGTGAAGCCGCAAAACATCATGCTGACGCGGGATGGGGTGAAGGTGCTGGACTTCGGGTTGGCGAAGTCGACGGCCAAGCCCGCTCCGACGCAAGAGACGCTGACCGCCGTGCTGACGACTGAGGGGACGGTGTTGGGGACGCCGCAGTATATGGCTCCGGAGCAGTTTGAGGGAAAAGAGGCGGATGCACGGAGCGATATCTGGGCGTTTGGGGCGGTGTTGTATGAGATGGTGACGGGGCGGAAGGCGTTCCAGGGGAAGAGTTATGCGAGCCTGGTGGCGGCGATTTTGGGAGAGGAGCCTGCGCCGATGGCGGTGAAGCCGTTTACGCCGGCGTGGCTGGAGCGGTTGGTGCGGCGGTGTTTGGCGAAGGACCCGGAGGACCGGTACCACGCGATGCGCGATGTCGTCTTGGATTTGCGCA
The DNA here is from genome assembly GCA_016789925.1 of Bryobacterales bacterium. Classification (GTDB taxonomy): domain Bacteria; phylum Acidobacteriota; class Terriglobia; order Bryobacterales; family Bryobacteraceae; genus JADLDI01. The sequence goes on from JAEUQD010001029.1 coordinate 2,752, forward strand.
CGCCGCCGGTCGAATCGCAAGCGGCGCGGCCAAACCGCTGGGGGTGGGCGGTGGCCGCGGCGATGCTCGCGCTTGGCGTGCTGGTGGGCTGGGTGTTTACAAGACCCCGGCCGGTGCCGGAACAGGTGCTTGGATTTCACATCCTCCCGCCCGAAGGAGGTCAGTTCGACTCCGGTGGCGCTGCTCTCTCGCCCGACAGCCTCTGGTTGGCCTTCTTTGCCACGGCGCAGGGCAAGAGCGGACTTTGGGTCCGGCCCATGGACGGCAGGGCGGCGCGGCTGCTCCCCGGCACGGAAAGCGGGGGGTTCTTACCGTTCTGGTCGCCGGATGGCCGTTCCCTCGCGTATTGGAGTTCCGGCGCGCTCTGGCGGGTGGACCTGGTTGGCGGCGCTCCCACCGTCATTTGCAGGGAGTACGGAACCAGCGGCGAATGGTTGCCGGACGGCAGAATCGTCTTCGTGCTGGGGTCGGGACTCCATCGCGTTCCGGCGTCCGGAGGAACACCGGAGCCGCTGACCACGCTCGATACCGCGCGCGGCGAGACTCGCCACTACACGCCCCAATTGCTTCCGGGCGGGCGGCTTCTGTTTTCTGTTCTTGGCAAGCCGGAGCATTCGGGAGTCTATATAACGTCCCTTGCCAACCCCCGGGAACGGATCCGCCTGATGACCCAGCCGAATCTTGGGGTCAGGTACCGGGCAGGCCATCTGCTCTGGCAGCGCGGATCTACACTCGTTGCCCAACGGTTCGATCCGGAGCGGCTCCAGCTTTCCGGCGAGCCGGCGCCCCTCGCTGAAGCAGGTGGCCTGGCGGCCCTGTCCGACGGCCTGCTGATGTACCGGCGGCGGTCCGCCCTCGGCGCCCAGTTCGCCTGGCTGGACCGCACGGGCAAGGTTGGTAACTCGTTGGGCCAGCCGGGCTACTACGTAGGGCAGCACAG
>JAEUQD010000118.1 GCA_016789925.1 Bryobacterales bacterium
AACGAACTCCTCACCGAAGGCGTTGCTCCTGCCTGGCGCCGCATTCTTGAGCAGTTCAAAGATGCGTTAGTCCTCCTGCTCATTGCGGCCGCGCTGATCTCGTGTGTCACTTGGCTCGTCGAGCGCGACACGAGCCTGCCCTACGAGGGCTTGGTCATCATCGCGATCGTCCTGTTGAATGCAATCCTCGGTTTTGTCCAGGAGGGACGGGCGGAAAAGGCGCTCGCCGCCTTGCGCGCCATGTCTGCGCCCGAAGCCGCCGTCGTGCGCGACGGCCAGGAGCGCCGCCTCCCCACACGGGAGTTAGTGGCCGGCGACTTATTGATCGTTAACGAAGGCGATACCATCGCCGCCGACGCCCGCCTCATCGAGGTCGTCGAGTTACAGACCTTGGAGGCTTCCCTCACCGGCGAAAGTTTGCCCGTATTGAAAAGGTCCGAACCCGTCGATCAGGCCGCCGGAATCGGTGACCGGCTCAGCATGGTTTTCGCCGGCACTGCCGTCAGTCATGGACACGCACGCGCTGTCGTGACAGCCACCGGCATGCGGACCGAGCTCGGCAGGATCGCCGGCCTGTTGAGCGAGACCAAGTCCCCGCCAACGCCCTTGCAGCGCGAGCTCGACCGTACCGGAAAGCAGCTTGGGATGGCTGTGATCGTCATCGCGGTTGTTGTCGTGGCCACCCTCCTCCTGCTCTACGGCGCACGCGATGCAAAGACCGTCGTCGGCATCCTGATGTTCGGTGTCGCGCTCGCCGTCGCCGCCGCACCCGAGGGACTCGCTGCCGTCGTCACCGTCGTCCTGGCGATGGGCGTTCAAAGGATGGCCCGGCGTGGCGCGATCGTCCGCAAGCTTCCCGCGGTCGAAACCCTCGGCTCGGCCACGGTCATCGCGTCGGACAAGACAGGAACCCTCACTCGCAATGAAATGACAGTCCGCGTCCTGGTAACCGCCACCGGACAGGTGAACGTCACCGGAACGGGTTACACACCCGACGGGGAGTTGCAGCCCGAAGGCGGCAACGACCTCCCCGCGAACTCAAAGGCCGAAACCGATCGTCTCCTCCAGGCCGCCCTCCTCGCCAACAATTCCCAACTGACCGATCAGAACGGGGCGTGGTCCATTTTGGGTGATCCCACCGAAGGCGCGCTGCTCGTCGCCGCCGCTAAGGCGGGCAACGATGTCCCCGCGACACGTGCCCGCTTCCCCCGCCTCGCGGAAGCGCCCTTTTCCTCCGAGCGCAAACGCATGAGCACCCTGCACCAGGATCCGGACACCAGGGGTGGCCGCGTCGTATTTGCCAAAGGCGCCCCCGGAATGCTGCTCGATTGTTGCACCCACGAGTTGGTCGGGCACGAAACCCGTATCCTGACCGCGGAACGCCGGGCGCGGATTCTCGCGGTGACCGATGAGATGGCCGCAAAGGCTCTACGCACGCTGGGCGCGGCCTTCCGGCCGCTGGCTTCCGGCGAACCCGCGGCAGTTCCTGCTGGTGGCGCCGCCATGCTCGAGCGCGACCTCGTGTTTCTCGGCGTCATTGGCATGAGCGATCCGCCTCGCCCCGAGGCGCTAGTGGCTGTTCAGCGGGCCAAGACCGCCGGCATCCGGCCCATCCTGATCACGGGCGATCACCCCGGCACAGCCCTGGCCGTCGCCCGCGAACTCGGCATTGCGTCCAACGATCGCGTCGTGAGCGGCGCGGAACTCGAGGTCATGTCCGATACCGCCATCGAGGTAGCCACCCACGAAGCGGCTGTCTTTGCGCGCGTCAATCCGAATCACAAGCTCCGCATTGTCCAGGCGCTTCAAAGGACTGGCGAGACGGTCGCAATGACTGGTGACGGAGTGAACGACGCCCCAGCCCTCAAGACCGCCGACATCGGCGTCGCCATGGGCATCACCGGCACCGACGTGTCGAAGGAGGCGGCCGATCTCGTCCTCACCGATGACAACTTCGCCACCATCGTTGCGGCCGTCGAGGAGGGCCGCGCGGTCTTCGATAACATCCGCAAGTTCCTCCGCTATCTCCTGTCGTCCAATGCCGGCGAAGTCATGACCGTTTTCTTCGCCGTCGTGCTCGCCGGCCCCCTCGGGCTTGCCGACCACGGCATCTTCGTGCTGCCGCTGCTGGCGACGCAGATCCTCTGGATCAACCTGGTCACCGATGGCATGCCTGCCTTGGCCCTCGGAGTCGATCCGGCGGATCCCGATTTGATGAGCCAGACTCCCCGTCCCCGCGGCGAAGGTGTCATCACACCCCGCATGCGCGCCGGTATCGGACTCGTCGGCTTCGTGATGGCGGCCGGTACCCTCTTGATTTTCGATGCCGCCTTGCCTGGCGGTTGGATTGAAGGGCCGGGCGGAATCGAATATGGGCGGACCATGGCCTTCACAACACTCATGTTGTTTCAGGTGTTCAACGCCTTCAACGCCCGGTCGCCGGTGCACAGCGCCTTCCGCGGCTTCTTCAGCAATCGCTGGCTCTGGGCTGCCTTAATCCTATCCATCGCGCTCCATACGCTGGTCATTTATGTTCCGTTCCTCCAGGTCGCATTCGGAACCGTGAGCCTGAGCGGTTGGGATTGGGCACGCTCCGCCGCCGTCGCAAGCAGCGTGTTATGGGTTGCCGAGGCGGCGAAGTTCCTGGCCAGGCCATCGCGCCGCGCGTCAGAGTTGGACTAGATCGCTGGCCGCCGCTGAAGGACCGCAAGTCATTTCGTCGTCTTCCTCGCCCAGGTTCGCACCCAGCGGATAGCCGCTCCGGGGCGATGGACCCGCCTGTTCAAGCACCAGCAAGCCCGCATCAATGAGATAGTCCGGAGCGTAGATCTCCAAGTTCTTGGCCACCGGTTCAGCCATCACCGCCACGTGGTCCTTCAGGAAGTTCGTGGCCGCCTCTCCGGTCACCGCGGCATGGTCTTCGTCGTCGGATGCGAGCGCCAAAGCCTGCTTGAGTTTCAAGTAGGAGAGGAAGCCCAGTTCGACCGCGATGTGGTCGTCCGCCTCGGCAATGGCGGGGCGGTAGCCGAACGCTTCGTAGTAGGCCGATAACTCCGCCATTAAGTAACCGAATTGAACGCCGCCCTGATAAGTCACTTCGCGGACGGGGACGGAGCCGGCCGGGCCGAAGAGGGCGATGTGGAGGCCTTCCGTTGCATAGTGCAGAGCTGCCTGGCCCATGGCGCGAAGGTTCTCCTGGCGAAGGTCTGGGAGGAGCGTGTGCAGACGGTTTCGCCAGGAGTCGTCGGGATACTCGAACAACAACCCGAGCAAGTGCCATTGAGCGGCTTCGGACAACAGGGCAGTAATTCGTTCTTCAGACATTACTCACCTCGGCGGACGAGCGGAATCCAGCCGGTGCGCATCTTCAGAGCGCCGGCTTCACGCTGCGAGCCTTGCCAGACAGCCAGCGCGACGTGGGTGCGCTGATTCACGCCCAGCCCTTCGGGCAATTTCCGGCTGATCACCACACTCCATCCCGTGTTCCCGTGCGCACCTTTGCCTTTCGCCCCCAGCGATGGACCCGGAGAAAGCGTGCCCGGTCCCGTCGCGATGAGATCTTCCACCGGTGCGGCGCGGGGACCGCTACGGATGTTCCCCAGCGTACGCGCCGGAGCGTAGCGCAGCGCCATCTCCTTCTGTGCGGCGGACCCTTTCTCCAGTGTCTTCGCTTCGAACGGATAGTGGTCGATAGACGCGTTGGGGTAGAGGTCATTGATCGTATCGCCGCGTCCGTCCATCGTCGCCTGCCAGTCCGCGCGCCAGTAGGTAACCTGGACGCGCTTCCCCTCCTGGCCCATCTGCGGTTCCGGCAGATCCTTCTCGATCTTCTCCGGAATCTGAATCGCGCACGCGTCGATCATCTTGGCGGGACCGGGTGCATCACTCTTGCTGGTATCGGTCCATTCGAGGCGGAAGGCGATTTCGGAACCATTGGTCACCGAACGCACTTTGACCTCGGGCGTCGAGGGAGTCATCAGGCGCGGTTCCACCAGATCCTGTGGAACCATTTTGGCGACATGCTCCGGCGCGTTGTCCCAGGCGGAGTCGGTGGGGAGCGCAGGCAGTTTGGCCGCGGCAACGGCCACCACTTCCGTAACCGTCTTGGGCGCCTTACTGCACGCGGCCGCAAACAGCACAACAACGAGAATCGACTTTCTCATGGCTACGACTCCTTTAGGGGCAATTGATTCGCACGAGTTGGTTCTTGGTGTCCATCGCGGGCCGGATATGGACGGGTTCGTACATGGGAATGCGAACCTGTTCTCCGCCCTTGTCGTCGCTAGCCGTCACAATGTCGCCCTGGCGCCGGAAACGTGACACCACCATTTCAGTGGAGCCGAACAGGCAGAGCAGGCCGGCCAGATCCCGATCGTTCATGGCGTTGCGATAGGTCTTGACGGCTTCGGCCGCGCCGGGGCCGAACAACTGCTCATTGAACGAGTTCGGAGCGTGAATCGGCGGAATGTAGTAGACATTCGGCTCCAGCCCAAACTGCGGGAACAACGGCAGCGCGACTTTCTTGATATGGACCAGGTAGTCCATGGGATTGTCGGCACGCGCCTGATCGGGCTTGGAGATCCAGCCGGCGAGCCGGATCTTCCCGATGCAGTTGACGAAGCACTGCGGCTGGATGCCTTGCTCGATCTTTGGGAAGCACGCGATGCACTTCTCCGACGTGCCGGTCATCGGGTTGAAGAACACCTTCTTATAAGGACAGCCCTTGACGCATTCCTGGTAGCCGCGGCAACGGCTCTGGTCAACCAGAACGATGCCGTCTTCCGGGCGCTTGTAAATAGAACCACGCGGGCACGAGGCGAGGCAGGCCGGGTAAGTGCAGTGGTTGCAGATCCGCGCGAGATAGAAGAACCAGTTCATGTGCGGCAGCGAGAGAAACTTGCCGTCGTCCACCTGCCCGGCGCAGTCGTCTTCGCCGACGTTGGGGTAGGCATAGTCCTGCTGCTCTGGACGCCAGCCAAGGACGCGTTCGCCCGCCGGCGCGGATTCGAAGATCGTCTGGCCTTCATACTTCTGGCCGTCCCAGGCCTGTCCGTTCAGCATGTCGAGGAGTTTCAGATCGTACGCCAACGGATACGACCCGTACGGCTTGGTCTCGACGTTGTTCCAGAGCATGTACTCCTGACCCTTACCGGAGGTCCAGGTGGTCTTGCAGGCGAGGGTGCATGTCTGGCACGCGATGCACTTGTTGGTGTCGAACACCGCGGCGAACTGCCGCTTGGGGCGTGCCTCGGGATACCAGTACGACATCTCGCGGCCGAGTTGCCAGTTATAAACGCGTGCCATTACGCTTTCTCCTTTTGCTGTTTGAAGAAGCCGCCGGCCAGATAGCGCTTCATCGCTTCCGATTCATACTTCGGGCGGATGCCCATGGCGGCCGGACGCCACAGACCCTTCTTATCGAGCCCGCCGGGCTCGGCCTTGCTGATCTTGACGAACGCTTCGCGCGGAGCCCCAGTGGGACAGTGGATGTCGGGTTCGAACCCCTTGCGAATACCCTGGCCGAACATCGCCTTGTGCACCAGCGAGTCGGTCATCCAGGTGGGCTTCAGCCAGCCGCGTGTAGCCGACTGGTGCGACCCGGAGCGGAACATCGCCTGGTAACCCGTGCGCGGATTCTTTGCCAGACCGTCGGCCCGAGCCTTCTGGCCTTCCACCGAACCCGGCGTCGCCGTGTACATGTTGAACCACATGCGGGTGACGCCCCGCGGAGTGCCTGGATAGTAGCGGGCCCGGCAGAGCAGGCGCGCGAACTCCATATTGCGCTTGTCCTTCTGCCAGCCGCGGAAGGGACGGTCTTCGGGGTCGGGATCGATCCAGACATAGTCGCCGTCTTCGACGCCGAGTTCCTTGGCATCGTTGGGATTAATATCGACATAGCCTTCGGTGACAAACGGGCTGCGTTTGTCCTGGCGGTAGAGGTCGCCGAACGGACCGAAGAGGACCGCGATCATGTCGGTGTCGATAGGCGTGGTGTGCGAACCGTGCCGGTATTTCGGCGTGTGGAAGATGAACTTGAAGCCATCCTTCATCAGCGGATGCTTCGTCTTCTTCGCTTCTTCCCAGGTGAGCACCACGTTGCGCCCGCAGCGCGTTTCGCACGAAAGGTCGTCGCGCTTGACGCCGTATTTCTCCGGACCATCGGGACGAAACGCCTCGTGCTTGGGACCGATGATCACATTGGGTTCATAGAAAGTGGAATCGACGGGTTCGCGGTGGACCGGCAGGTTCTCGCCCGCTTCGATGAACTCGTTCTCCTCGCGATAAAACTCGAGACGCCCGCTCTTGGTGTACCAGGGGATCGAGTCGGTCACCTGGTCGTAGCCGACCGCCTTGGGCGACGTCCGGCTGTTCATGATGGCCGGAATGCCCTTGAGGGCTTTGGCTTCGAGTTCGGTAAAGCGGTAACCCTTGGTGTTGGTCGAGTTATCGAGAATGCGTTGCAGGTGGACGTCCGTGCGGTGTTCGCGGACAAACTTCCAATAGTCGATGAAGCGCTTGTCGCCGGTGAGTTCAGCCAGTTTCGCGCTCACCAGCGCCTGGACCTCGATGTCGCCCATCGTGTTGAAGGCGCGCTTCATGGGCGTGCGTGGAAACGTGACTAGAAACGGATTGGTGACCGAAGCAGTCATGTCCGGGTGCTTCAACTCAAACCAGGCGTCGACGCCAAAGACAAGGTCGGCCCACTCGCAGGACGAACTCCACCACCATTCGTTCACGGCCACCAT
>JAEUQD010000145.1 GCA_016789925.1 Bryobacterales bacterium
ACAAGCCGACCGCGAATGCGGCACAAGCTATGCCGTCTTGAAGGGCATCAGCGAGGTCTACCAGCGGATGGGCAACTCGACGCTGGCGGCGCTGTATGCGAAGAACTCGAACAACTACGGGTCGCAGCGGCGCGAGGGCGATGGCGGCGTGACGCCGCCGCCGGCTGCCGCGGAGAAATCGTTTGTGCGCGACAAGTTCGCGCTGATTGTCGGGGTGGGGAAGTTTGAACGGGGCAACATTCCGAAGCTAAAGTACGCGGCCAAGGATGCCACGGACTTCGCAGCATTGTTGACGGACCCGGAAACGGGCCGTTTTCACAAAGAGAATGTCACGGTTCTGACTGACGGGCAGGCGACGTCGCGGGCGATTCGGAGCGCGTTGGCCGATATCGCGCGCAAGGCGATGAAGGAAGACCTGGTGCTGCTCTACTTCAGTACGCATGGGTCGAGCCCGTCGATGGACCGGTCGAAGATCGGGTCAGGGTACCTGGTGACGCACGACACGGACGTGAACGATCTTTATGCGACGGCATACGGGATGGACGAACTGGCCAACTTCATGCGGCAGAAGATCAACGCGGAGCGGATCGTGACGTTTCTCGATACCTGCTACAGCGGCGATACGACCCGGATATTGCAGCAGACCAGCGGGTCGAAGGCGCTGGAAGTGGAAGCGCTGTCGGACCAGGCGATCGGGCAGATCGCGCAGGGCAGGGGCAGCGTGGTGATCACGTCGAGCAGCAATCGCGAGTTGAGCTGGGAGTCGGACGAGAAGCAGAACAGCTTCTTCACGCTGTACCTGATGGAATCGATGAAAGACCGGCAGGGGCTGGCCAACATCAAGCAGATTTACACGGACTTGCAGCGGCGCATCCCGTCCGCCGTGCGTGAGTACACGCGGACCAAGGGGCTGGGCGAACCGGGCAAGGGTGCGGTGCAGAACCCGGTGATCTATCCCATCAGCGACATTCCCGACATTGTCATTGGAACACCCGTTAAGTAGGAGGATTTTCACGCCATGCACATGTATCGACTCTTGATCCCAGCGCTTGTTGCCATCCCATGTCTGGCGCAGGAACAGGCGGGCGCGAAGGCGCTCTTTCACGATCCGACGTCGGGTGTCGCCATCCAGTCGTCCCGTACCCCGGCTCCAGGTGGGCCGCGCCGGGCGCCGCAAGCGGCCGCAAAGCCCGCCGCGCCCGGAGCAGCTTCCGGGCTGATGTACTGGGTGGAGTTGCTGGGCGCCAATGGCCAGGTGCTGCGCGTCAACTCCTCGCGAATGTTCAAAAGCGGGGAGCGGATCAGGCTGCATGTGACCAGCAACGTGCCGGGACGGCTGACGATCATGCAGAGCCAGGACGCGGAGCCATATTCAGCGCTGTTTCCGACGGCCTCGGCGGGGGACAACCGCGTCGAGCCGATGCGCGAGACGGTGATCCCCGGGCCGAAGGCGTGGATGCGCTTCGACAAGCGTCCGGGCCAGATCCGGCTGTTGATGCTGTTGGATGCTGACCAGCCGAAGGAACTGATGGCCCGGGCGGCGCCGATACCCCAGCAGCCCGCGCCGGCCGCCCCGGCGGCTTCGCATGCACACGCCAATGAGTTGGAACGGCTGGCCGAATCCCTGCGCGGCAGCAAGGCACTGGTGGTGGAGACCGACGAGTCGCCGGGCGCGGCCGCCGATTATGTGGTCCTGAAACCAGCCGCGGCGGCGTCGCCGGCGGGTGGGCAGAAGCTCGCGGTGGAAGTCCGCCTGCAACATGTCGCGCCCTAGCTGCAAAGCCGTACTGTGCTGGCTCGTTGCATTCCTCGTAGCGCCGTTCGGCGCCGCGCAGGAGGTGATTGACGTCGACCGCACGTCGCCGCTCTACAAGACGTTGGACTGGTTGAATACGTATTCGCAGTCGTCGAGCGCGCCGACGAACATCGATTACCTCGAGGTGGGCCGGACGCTGTCGCAGCTCTGGCCGGGCTGGCGGTCGCGGATTCCCACGTGTCCCTGCGCGGAACCGAAGGATGCGGCGGGATGGTCGTCGAGCAACTTCTTTATCTCGAAGTTTCATCCGGGCGCCGAGACATGCTACCGCAGCGACCCGGTGGCGGCCGAGAAAATCTACCGGTTGCAGTGGGGGAGCGGCCCCAAGCCGGCGTTTTTCACGTTGTTTCACGATCTGACGCACGGCCAGCAGTGCTGCTACGACGAAGCCGGGAACCTGCTGGTGAACGGTCCCGGGGCGGGCACGCCGGACTTCCGGTCGCCAAACGCGGTTCGCGCGGTGCTGGCGCGCGTCGACGCTCTGAGGGACTTCCATCAGCGGCTGGACATCTGGCCCTGGGAAAATCTTGGCTGGGAGCGCTACGGCCAGTATTGGGGATTCGATCCCTTACCGGCATGTGACGTGACCGTACCCTCGACTTTGCGGCTGACCAACTCCGGGTACTGGGTAAA
>JAEUQD010000176.1 GCA_016789925.1 Bryobacterales bacterium
AGGGGGGCCGTTCCGTAGTCCCGCCTGTTGAACGTAACGATCGCATCGGCCCGTCCGTTGACGGCCGCTTCGAGTACCATCTCATCGCCCGGGTCGCGGAGTTGTGGGCGCCAAAGAAAGAAGGATTGGACCGGTTGTGCCAAGCCAATTACCGCGTCCAGGAATAGCCTGACTTCGGCGTCGGACAAACCCGACGCCAAGCGGTGTTCCGCGTCAGAACAGATCGCCTCATACTCGAGGGCCAAGGGAACGCTCACCAGGAGAGCGACCAACCCGAGGCTGGCAGCTTTGAGAATCGCGGCGCACGCGCCCTTGGGACTGCGCATGGCCGCCCCGACAACATCGGTGTCGAGCACAATTCTCACATCGCCCATGATATCACATTGCAGACGATGTCACTTGTCGCGACGGGTAATTTCGGCGCGACGCAATTGTTAATCTTTACCGATAGGTTGGTCGGCATCGGTCTGTACGTCCGCAAGCATTTTGTCGAGCGCGGCGCGGTCCAAAAGTTTGCCCCCGAGCACGACTGCACGGATCGAACGTGAGTTGCGGATATTGGCGACGGGGTCGCGGTCAAGGAGCACCAAATCCGCGATCTTGCCAGTTTCGATGGTCCCACGAGTGTCGCTCTGCCCCATAAACTCAGCGGCTTTGAGGGTTGCAGACCGCAATGCCTCTTGGGGCGAGAGTCCCGCCTGGACGAGCAACTCCAATTCGTCGTGCAAGCTAAAGCCGGGGTAGACGTACGGGTTCGGCGTATCGGTGCCGGCAAGGATGGCGACGCCTCCACGGTGCATGCGGCCCACCAGATCCATGGCGCCGCGAAAGTTGCGCCTTCTGCGCTCCCAATAAGCCGCATCCTGGTCCTTCCAGCGGAAATCGTTGCGTGGCTCCCATCTTTGCCGTAGGTCCTTGGGAATATACTTCAAGCGCTCGTCCTTCTCCAAGTCCGACAGATTGTCAAGCCGGGAGACGGTCTCAAGCACCGTGAGCGTAGGGCATTGCCACGTACCGTTCTTCACGAACCGGGCAAACAAGGCTTTGGCTCTCCCATCATCGAAGGAATCGTACGCCCGCGCTTCGGCTCCGGTCGCAGCGGAATCGCGTTGCAGATTCTCAAAAATTTCGTCCTCGCGGCTGGAGCAACTCAGCGCCACCATGGTGAGATGCTCGATTGATTTGATTCCGGCATCGGAGGCTTCCGAGGCTCGCACCGATTCGGGTACGTGTCCGACAAAGGTGATACGGCGCTGGGCCGCCTCGTCCGCGATCGCGAAAAATGCATCACGCGATAGAAATTGATAGACCTTGATGAAATCCGCACCACGGTCTTTCTGCTGGGCGACAACTGCCCGCCCCTGCGCCGCGTCGGCTACAGCGATCGAAGTTGGACGCATCGGTTTCAGTTTGGGTCCGTCAACGATGGGGCTGGCCAGAAAAACGGCAGGGCTCAACTGACCAGACGACCCATGCTCTGCGCGCCACGCGTTGGCGTCTGGCGGTCCGAACATATCGCGCACCCCCACGATACCGTTGGCAATCTCCAGTGGAAACATCCATTTGGAATCGGGGCGCGTGGACCGATGAACATGCATGTCCCAGAGCCCGGGGATCAAGAACCTGCCTGCACCTTCCACCACGTGCGTGTCCGGGGAGAGTTTTGCCTGTCGCGTAGGCGTGATAGCGGTGATACGGTCCCCCGTCACGACGACCGTCATCGCGCGCCGCGCCGGCTTGCCGGTCATGTCGATTAGCGTGACATTGCTGATCGCCAGCGGTTCAGTTTGCGCGACGAACCCTACGAGAAGAGTCCCAAACAACAACGACGAGCAGTGGCGGCCATGCTTTTTGATCATCGAGCAAATAGCATTATCCCTTTCGCATATTAGCTGTGTGGCGAGGGCGGGGGCCAATGGGACGAATCAGGCTGCTGCCCAAAGACCCTCGTCTATGACTGGAGTACCTTCGCCCTGCCTTTAAATTCGACCTCGGCCCGTTACTTGTGGATCGTTATACTTCCCCCGCCCAGCACGGTTGTGGGATCGTCTGAGTCCGGCGCGTTCAACTGGTTGTCGTAGACCACGCCGGCGTTACTCCAGATTTTGAGACGAAACCGGTCCGTGCCACCCCCGCCCGGACGTTCACCGTCGATAGCGGTCAACAGAAACCAGTAACCCGCCTCTCCATTCAGCGCCCCTGTGCCCTTGTATTGCACGCGCGCTCCCGCTACCACCATCCAGTCGTACGCCGTACTTCGAAAACTCATTTTGGCGGCGTGGAACTGGAACCGGGTGTTCCCCGTCGGAACGTGCGCTCCCGGAGCGTACTCGGAGACGAAACCGAACGTCGCCTTGCCCTGAAGAGACGCGTCCGCGGCGTAGGCTCCCGGTGGCGAATGAATCCAGCCTCCTCCGGTGACAAACCCGGCATTCGGGTCGTACACCACCAAGGGCGTACAACTCGGTGTTCCCGTGTTGCCCGCCGCATCCGTCCCCCGGACGCACACGTCGTAGACACCCGCCTGCGCGATTCCGCTAATGGCCGCTGTTGCCGTTGTCGTCGGCGTCACATTGAATCCTCCCGCCATTGCCTGATAGCCGCCGCCGACAGAGTACTCTGCGGCTGCTATGTTTGAGCCCCCCGTGGCAACATCAGTCAGGTCGGCACTAACGGTCACCGGCGCGTTGACAACGGCCGGATTTGGACTCAATGCCACGTTTTCCACCGCTGGGCCGGCCGCATCCAACGGCAGCGGACAACCCGGCGCTGACCCGGCGGACGCCGTGAGTCGAAAGTCAAAAAAGAGATGGTACTCCAGGGGATGACTGACGCTGATCCACCGGATCGGCGTGGGCGAACTTACTCCGACGAAGCTGGACTCGTCCCGACGCCTCGTGAACGTCTCAATCCCGCTACTGGTTGCTACGGTGATCGTAAACTCGCTGTCCAGAGGAGACCAACCATAGAACACTCCGACGTGCGCGCCGACAGCGTACGTATTCGCCGGCAGGTCGGCTCGGATGATGTTCGCGGGGAACGTATACAGAAACAGACCATAGTGGTTGTAGACGTTCTGAAAACAGACGCCGTCGTAGCCCATATATTGGAGGCCGGTCGGGAACGCCGGATTCACCGGCGTCGAAGGGCCCATCGTCGGAGGGTACGTAGCGAAATTGAAGCCCCGTACGGGTCCGGCTGCCGCGTCAAACGCAGTTGTGCTCGAATAGGTTGTGATCGCTGCCGTAAGGCTCGCAGGGCTAAGGAGAAAGAGCGCCACTGTGGCGGTTGCTGCGGCCAACATCTCGTGTCGCTGTAATGAACATCTTCTACTCTTCATGAAACGCTCCTCTGGAGAAGGCTGCCGGCTCGGATCGAGGCGAGTTCAATCCAATCGCTCACGCCACGGACGAAGCCGGTTGTGGATCATGGCGGAAGCATATGGTGATTGGGCCCCCTATTGCATCCTCCAAATGGAGTAGCCGTTCATAAATTGCTGGCGATCCCATCCAGACAAGCGGCCAGGGCTTCGGGGGCGGAGAAGAAGGGCGAATGATCGGCTGCGATGACATAGGCATTGGCCGGCGCGATCGCGCTGCGTGCCTGCTGCTGCACCTCTTTGGTCACTACGCGGTCATGTTCGCAGCCAATGTAGAATCGCCGCACGCGGCCAAACCTCTCGGGCGAGATCCGGATCGGAGTATGGAAGGGCGCTACCGGTTGTGGAGAAAGGCGCTCGACAGCCAGTTCGATAGCGCTTGGCGCGCAGCGTTGGTACAGGAACTCGCGAAGTCCCTGCGGACTGATACGAGCGGTGCGCGCGTCTGATGACCAGATCAGGTGCCCCAGGTATGCCGGGTCGCCGGCTCCCACCGCGCCCATCATCGAGATCCCGTTCGTCACCGGCGCAGACGCCAGCGCAACCAGCGCCGAGATCCCATCGGGAATCTCCTCCGCCACCTGCGCGCCAATGACCCCTCCCATGCTATGGCCCACCAACACCGGAAGATCGCCCACCGCTTCGACAGCTCGGATCACGGCCTCGACATAACTCGCCAGGGTCACCGCTTCCAATGGTGTCCGATCCCCACCGTGTCCAGGTAGGTCGGGAGCCGTCGCTCGATGCCCGAGTCGCTCGAGTGCCGGAATCAGGCTCTGCCAGCACCAGCCCCCGTGCCAGGCGCCGTGGACCAGCACGAATGTCGCCATGCGTGACTATTCCGGCTGGTGTTGCCGCATTCGCGCCACCAAACTCACAAGTTCACTCTGCCGCGAGGTTCCGGTCTTTTCGTAGATTCTCCGCAGGTGGGTTCTTGCGGTCTCGTAGCGTATGCCCAGTTGCTTCGCCAATTCTTCCACCGCCACGCCGTCCGCCAGTTTCGCTGCGACAGCCGCCTCCCGTCGAGTGAGTCCATAGAAGTACTCCAGCAAAGCCGGAAGCACAGGAAGGTTCCTTTCGGGGTCGGTGATCATGGCGATAACCGAAGGCACGCGCGCTCCCCGAAACTGAGGGAACTGGCCTCGAATAGGCGCCAGAAGGACCTGGTAGCCGCGCAGCA
>JAEUQD010000179.1 GCA_016789925.1 Bryobacterales bacterium
GCTGATCCGTGTAAGCCACCTCGCCGTCGTAAAGGCTTCCGCTGTACTCTTGGCGGAAAGGCGGGGGGGGATCGTAAGGCGAATGAGGGTCGAAAACGTGGACCCAGAGGAAGTACGGCTTTCCCGACTGCGAGTCGAGCCAGCGCGTGGCGCGGTCGACTACCTCCCCGGCGCGCCGCTCGGGAAACTCCACCTCGCGATTCGCATCGGGCTTCGGCATCTGGTCGTCGTAGATGGCAAACCCCTGGTTGAATCCGAAGCTCTTCTTCAACACGGATGCACCGACGAACGCCGCCGTGTCCCATCCCCGTGCTTGCAGATTTTCGGCCAGGGTGGTCTGCGAAGACGGCAAGACGAAGCCTCCGGTGTCCCTGACCTTGTGAACGGTGGGATAGACGCCCGTGAACATGCTGGCATGAGCCGGAGCGGTCAACGGGGCGCTCGAGATGGCGTTTTCAAACAAGACTCCGCGTTGCGCGAGAGCGTCCAGGTTCGGCGTCTTGACCTTGGAATAGCCGTAGCAACCCAGGCGGTCCGCGCGCAGCGTGTCGATCGTTACGAGCACGAGGTTCAGTGGGGAGGGGGTGGCCGCGCCGGTCTCTGCCGGCGCCTTCTTACTGCCGGACGAGTGGCAGGACCCAAGCATCAGCAAAGCCACGACACACAGGAGACGCACGTTTGATCGAATCATGATCGTATTTAGAACCTTACCCGAAGGCGGCGGCGCAGCACGAGCGCCGTAACCATCGAAAGAACGGCGAAGCAGACGGCCCAGTGGACCGTCACGCCCGCCACCTCAATCTCCGCCGCCGGATACTCCACGTCGATCCAGTCTATCGGGCCCGGCCGGATCGGCGTTTCGGACCAATACCACAGCAGTTCCGGAAGGCCGCTGACGCGCCGAGTCGACAGACGATGCAATCCCGTCCTGGCGGTAATGGACTTGCTCACCGGCTCGCCCTGGACTCGCACGCGCAGGTCCCCCGCGGCTGGCCGCACGGGCCGCACCCTCCAACTGATCTGCCGCTTCTCCATCGCACGCACCGCCGCCGATTCCGCGACAAACCCATCGGGGAGCGTCAACTCCGGCACCGGATCGCCAGGCTGGATCGGCATGTTGAACTGTACCGTGACAATCGCAGAGCGCCCCGGTGCAAGAGGCATCCACCCGTAGAGCGAATCGAGTTGCGCAAACAGCGCCAGCATCGGGACGGCGAGCACGGCCGCTGGAACCAGCATCAATCCGAGATACCGCAGATTGTCGCGCACCAGTCCCACCTGGGCCTGCCAGATGAGTTTCGGTTCGTCCACGAATAAACGGAACTCGTACAGCCGCGCGGCGAGCCGCTGCTTAGTCTCGTGGATCGCCGCCTGGTTCGAGAAGCGGCCGAACACCCACAGCATCGCCATACCGGCCAGAATGCTGATCGGGATCAGGGTCCACAGGGGGTGCAGGTCCGCCACGCGCTAGTCCAGATAGCCAAGGCCCTTGAGCTTCTTCACGATCTCTTCGTCGGAGGCAGCATCCTCGAGCTTCGCCAGTTCGCGCTCCAGGACGTGTTCGACGAACTCTTCCGGCGACGAGTAGCCGGCCGCTTCGCTGCACCTCCGCACACGCGCCATCAGATCCTTATTGAGCTTGATCGTGTTCTTGAACATCTTATTGCCGCGGATAAAGATTTCGCCCGCTCATCCTATCCTCTCTACGGATTCCAAAAGTTTCCAGAATCGTCACCGTCAGGTCTTCCAGCCGGGGGTCGTCCACCCGCGTCTTGCGGTTGGCGAGCAGCACTCCGGGAACCGACTTGGGATCGATACAATGATCGCCGCGCCACTCGTCCAGGTTGTCCTCGATCAGCGCGGGCGGAACTACGCCGAGCGCGGTCTCCCAGGAGGCGCGATAAGGGGGCGCGTAGCCAACGATCAAGTCGGGCGCCTGTTGCGGAAGATTCGCCGGCGGCGACACGACGCTGAGCACGACCGGATTCCCGTTGGAAG
This sequence comes from Bryobacterales bacterium, assembly GCA_016789925.1. Taxonomy (GTDB): domain Bacteria; phylum Acidobacteriota; class Terriglobia; order Bryobacterales; family Bryobacteraceae; genus JADLDI01. Next base: position 1,999 of record JAEUQD010000179.1, read on the forward strand.
GGTCGCGAAACCGCAGCAGGCGGTCCGCAATCTCGGCCTGCAATTGGCGGGTCTCTTCTCCGGCGGCGACAATCCCGTCGCGTTCGCGCGATTCTTGATTGATGTAGATGCTGTTGAGTCCGACGGCATACGCCCGGGTCCGGGACCAATCCACTTGGGCGCCATCCGTCGGGGGACCCGTTAGCCACAAGTAGCCCTCCCGCATCAGCCAGGTATTGAGGTGGACGGCGCGGTCGAACCGCGCGAAGCCATGATCGGACATCACTATCAATGTTGCGTCGCCCGCTTTCTCCCGTACCCACCCAATGGTTTCGTCCACCAGCTTGTAGGTTTCCAGCAGTTCCGCGTCGTAACGTCCCCACAACAGGTGGGCGTCCTGATCGATGCCGAAGAAATGGAAGAACAGGACGCCTTCGCGAAACTTCTCGATGCCGGCCCGCAGCAGGCCGATCGACTGGCGCGACACTTCGCGGCTATGGGCGCGGTATTCGTCGCGGGTAAACACGCCGTGCCGCAGGGCCGCCGTGTCGTACGGCATCCCCTGGGTGTAGTATGCACCGAGTTCCCGGGCCAGATCGCGGCTGTAGGACTTCGGTTCACTGATCGGCATCGCCGGCGCGCGCGGGTCGATGTTTACAGGGGAAAGGTAGACCGCGAAGTGCGGCCTCAGTTCTTTCACCCAGATCCGGACCATCCCCTCGGCGCTTGCAAGCGCTGGAAGGAGCGGGAATCGAACCGGGATCCATTCCGACAACTCGCCTTGTTTGAGGATGACGCGATGCTCTCCCACATCGAACCGCGCTACGGGCTCGGCGGGATCGACAAAGACATCCAGGTCCAGATACGTTTCCGGCTGTTCCCGGCGCAGGGGGTTGGCCGGCCCAGGCAGACGGAGCG
>JAEUQD010000195.1 GCA_016789925.1 Bryobacterales bacterium
ACTGTCGCTCAGCGATTGCAGGCAGGCGGCCTCGCTGTCGCTGATGCGGTCGTCCACCAGCGTGAGTGCGATTTCCGGTAGCATGGCGTACTCCGAAAAGCACCCCGGGAGTTGGAAGCCGATGATCGGACCCTTGCGGCAGAGGTGCATGCGGCCGCCATTGCAGAGCGGGCAATCCTGGCAGGGGAGTTTGGCGCGGGCGGCGATACGCTGTCCTGATTTGAATCGCGTGACTCCGGGACCAACATCGACGATGCGGGCGCAGTACTCGTGCCCGAATAACTGCACCGGGGCTTCCGTGGCCAGCCGGTGGCTGATTTTTTCAAAGGCGAGCGTGGGGATGCCGAAGGCGAGTTGAGCCTCGGTGACGCTCGGTTGAACCACGAGCATTTGAGCCAAAACGTGGCCCGGGCGCAGTTCCGGGACGGGAATCTCGTCCAGGCGCATGTCGCCGAACCCATAGAATCGCCAGGCTTTCAAACAGTGCTTCCTTTCGATGAAGAGAGAGATATTACATCACAGCCTTAGCGGCGGCCGAGCCAGGAATAGGCGGCAACGCCGAAGCCGATGACGACCACGATGGCGCGGACGACATTGACGGGCATCTTTTGGGCGACGCGCGCACCGGTGTAGCCACCCGCGATGGCGAACACGGCCATGGCGATGGCATACTTCCAGACAATCACGCCCGACAACATGAAGATGATGGCGGTGATGCCGTTGATGGTGGCGGCCAGCACGTTCTTGACGGCGTTCATCTGGTGGATGTGCGCGATGCCGACAAAGGCGAGCGAACTGAGCATGAGAATGCCGATGCCCGCGCCGAAGTAGCCGCCATAGGTTCCGACTAACAACTGGAAGATCACAATGGCGATGAGGGTGGCAGTGGTGGGGGGCTTGTGGGGATGAGCGCCGACCCAACGGGAGAGGGGCCGTTGAAGCAGCAGCAGGGTGGAGGCGGTGATCAGCAGCCACGGCACGAGGTTGGCGAAGACGCGTTCGGGGAGGCGGATGACGAGGAGGGAACCGATGAGTCCGCCGATGAAACTGGAGGGCCAGAGGCGGATGAGGTGATCGCGCGACTGCGCCAGTTGGTGGCGGTAACCCCAGCCGGCCGCCAACGAGCCGGGCAGCAGAGCCATGGTGCTGGTGGCGTTGGCTGCCACCGGGCTGAGCACGGCGAGCAGGCTGGGGAAGGTGAGCAGGGTACCGCCGCCGGCGATCGAGTTTACGGCGCCGCCGAAGAAGGCAGAGGCACACAAGAGGACCCACGTGAGCAAAGTATCAGGCATGAAGGATGGAACTCTTCAGTGTAATTCGGCGCGGCCGTAGCGCAAGTAGGCGGTGATGCCGAACAGGGCGATGGCGGCGGTGAGCCAGAAGGGGGCATGCCAGCCATAGCTCTTCGCGAGGTAGCCGACGGTGACCGGAGCGGCGATGCCGGCGAGGTTGGCGAAGGCGTTCTGGATTGCGGCGAGAGCTCCGGCGCATTGCGGTGCGAGGTCGAGGGAGGCGGTGGAAAAGGTGGGCGAGGCCGAACCGAGCAGCGCCATGGCGGCGCAGAGCACGACGACGGTGAGGGTGGGCGTGGGCGCGGAGGGAATGAGGAAGATGCTGGCGGCAGCCAGGGCGTAGGGGAGCAGGAACAGTTTGCGGGCACGGGTACGGCCGAGTCGCGGAGTGGAACGGTCGATGGCCCAGGCGAAGGTGTTGGTTCCCAACCAGGCGAAGGCGAAGGGCAGGGAAGCGCCCGCGGCCATGGCGGGGAGGGAGAACTGCCGCTCGACGCTCAGGTAGGTGGGTAACCAGGTGATCATCATGTATAAGACCCAGTTCTGGGAGAAATGAAGGAGAAAGACGGCCAGCACCGGAGCACTGAGGAGTAAGTCGCGGGTGGGCCGCCGCGGACCGGGCGCGGGGGGCAGGGGTAACTCCGGGAGACGCAGCCAGAAGGGGAGCCAAAGGAAGCCGAAGCTGCCGAAGACATAAAAGATGGCCGGCCATCCCCACTGGTTGAGAATCAACGCGGCCAGCGGGAAAGCGAGCATCGGTGCGGCATAACCGCCGCTCCACGCCAGTCCGACCGCGCGGGCGTACTCGTGGGGCTGGAACCAGCGAATGAGCGTCGAGTTGATGCAGGAGGCGGTTCCGCTTTCACCAACTCCCAGTAAGATGCGCAACGCGGTGAGAGCGGGGATGGAGCGGGGCAGGGGAGTCAGCAGGGTAACGAGGCTCCAGACGGCAATGCAGGCGGCGAATAGCCGGCGGGGACCAACCCTCTCGACCAGCAGTCCCACCGGGATCATGCAGAGCGTGTAGCCCAGGAAGAACCCCGACAGGATCCAACCGGCCTGCGCGGTGTCCCAGCCGTATTGACTCATGATGGCGGGGATGGCGACGGCGAGACAGACGCGGTCGCCGTGGGCGATGAGATTGGCGGTGAAGCAAAGCAGTGCGGCGTCGACGCGGCGGGGCCACATCAGCGGCGTCCGCAAAGGATCTGGGGCTGGAATTTGGGAATCTCGGTGTCGGCGGGGAAGTACGGACGCCGCAAGCGCTGATATTGGACATGCCGGAGCGAGGCGGGTGTGGGTCCGGGCGTGTCGAGCACGAAGAGCGACTGAAACTTGCCGGCATAGCCGATGCGGTAGTTCATCGGGTTCTTGACAACAATGAACCTGGCTCCAGCAGGGTCCATGCCAAGAGACTGGTATTGCTCGTCGGCCCATTCATAGGTGGCGCGAGAAGCGATCAGCACCTCGATGGACCCGATGCGCAGGCAGGCGGAGGGTCCCATATCTCCCGTAAGACCGCCCCAGATGCCGCCGGAGTAAGTGAACTGGCCATCGGTGAGCCGGGTTACCTCGCCTTCAACCGGAAGCGGTTCGCCCCAGCGGGGATCGAGTTTGTGGCCGAGGGCGAGGGCGACGCGCGCACCTGCACCGGCGGCATGGCAGAGGGCAGCCGATTCGGGGTCGACGACGCAGGCCAGGGCGCGTTCGGTAATGCGGGCTTCGACCAAGGCTCGGACGACGGCGGAACTGTCGCCGGTGGCGCCGCCACCCACGCAGTCGGAGGTTTCCAGCAGGAGCGCTGTGCCAGGGCTTTTTCGAGCTTCGGCGATTGCGTCGATGGGCCGGTAGATCTTCGGCTCGAGCCGGAAGCGCAGATCCCAGTAGTGGGCTCCTAACTCGGCCGCGAGAGTTGCGGCACGGTAAGGGTCATCGTTAGTCACGACCAGCGCGCCTCCGCCCATGTTTTCGAGGTCGAGTTGAGGCTGGACGAGCAGGGCGCTGGTTGAGAGGACGCCCGATTGCCGCTCCAGCGCTTTGGTGTCGCGCATGAACTGGGCAAACGGACCGTCGTCGGTGCTGCCCATGAAGCCGCCCACGATCACCGGCGCCTTGCCCATGGCCATGGTGGGC
>JAEUQD010000210.1 GCA_016789925.1 Bryobacterales bacterium
ATGAATCCCGCACAGCCTATGTCTTGAACCTCGTGTACGGTGTCCGCTACCAGCAGCTCAGGGGAAACCGCGCCGCTGCGCGCCACGATGCGGCCCGCGCGATGGCGGAGTTCGACAAGCTTCCCGCCGCGTTGCGCGAGCGGGTCGGCACGAACCCGGCATTACAACTGGTCCGTCTGCTTCACGCCTTCGCGATGGACGGCGGCGACGTCCACTCAAAAGAGGGTGTGGCGCTGCTGAACGCCGTGGCCGACGCGTCGCGCCAGGCTGATTCGCGGCTGCTGGAGAGCGCCCTCAGCCAGTTGGTCCCCATTCATGCCGCGGCCGGCAGGCGAGAGGAGGTGACGCGCTTGTGCGGCATAGCCGAAGAGTGGCTTGTGCCACCCTACCGCGCCGGCGTCGAGTGCCCCGGCTTTGCGCAGATGGAAGCGGAGGACCGGCGCGACCCGAGCGCCACCAGTGCTATCGAACTGATTGACGCACTCAGGGTTTCCCTCCGTGAGAATCCTCAGCACTTCGGGTCGCGGATGGAAATGGCCCGGGCGCACGCCACCCTTGCGGAGAGATATGGCAGCCGGGGACGCCTTGGTGCGGCGAAGGCCGCGCTACGGGACGCGGAATCCGCCGCAACACAGTTATTGGAATTCGACCCCGCCGGTCCACTCGTGCGGAGGCTCGCGGCCCGCGTCGCCACCATCAAAAGGAATCTTGCTGCGCACCGCTAAAACCGCGTGACCTCGCTGAACCGGAACGAGTGCGCCTTCATCCCCGGCACCACCATGTCAAAGCACTCCTCTCCGCTCGCCCGCATCGCCGCGGATAACTGCTCCACGTTGTTCAGTAACTCGATCAGCCCCTGGTTGAATCGGAAATTCCGGATCCCGCACGCCACCTCGCCCCCTTCGACGAGGAAGGTGCCGTCCCGCGTCATTCCCGTCATGATCTTCTCGTACGGGTCCACTTCGCGGATGTACCAGAGCCGCGTCACCAGAACTCCGCGCTTAGTACCGCGAATCATCTCCTCCAGCGTCGCCTCGCCGCCGCCGATCACGAGATTTACCGGACACTCGCCCGCCTCATTCGGCAGCGGAAACCCGTGACCCGTCGGCTGCTTCCCACTACGACGCGCGGTCGCGCGCGAATACGCCAATTCGCCCGGCACTCCCTTGTCCACCAGGGTCAACCGCCGCCTCGGCACCCCCTCGCCGTCGAACGCCGGGCCGCACTGGAGCGGATGATACACGTCGTCCGTAATTGTGATGTTACTACCGAATAACTGCGTCCCCAGTCGCTCGCAGAGAAAGCTCCGCTGATCCTCCACCGCCGTACCCGAGAAATCCCCGAACATCTGGCCCACCAAATCCAGCACGGCCGCGGGCTCCAGAATCACGGTATACGCGCCCGGCGCCAACTCCCGCGGCGACCGCGACAACGTAGCCTTGGTCACCGCGCTCCCGGCGAGCGCTCGCGCGTCGATTCCCCCCACGCCAATCGCCGACCGCTTGGCCCAGCCCGACGAATCGCCGCCCATCGTCGTAATCGAAAACGTCGCCGTGGTCTGCCGGTGTTGGCAGCGCACCCCGCGCGAATTGAACAGCGCTTCTTCCCACTCGCCCGTCGAATAGATGCCCGCCGCCGTCTGTCCCGCCGCCTGCGCGATCTCGATCGCGCGCGCCACCGCTTGCGCCCGCTCGCCAGGCGTGCACCGCGCCGTCGCCTCGTCCCAACGCTCCACTGGCGTCACCGGTTCTCCCGACGCCATCTCCACCATGTGCGGGTTATCTTCCTGCGCGCGCGTCAGCATCACCGCCTCCCGCACCGTCGCGCGAATCGCCTCCAACTCCATCCGGTCCGTCGTGGCCCGCGCGGTCCGCAACCCGATCTGCGGACGCACGGAGACGTCCACCGACCGTTCGGCGACATTCTGGTGGATCGCATTGTTCGCAAATCGTGTTAGAGCCTCCGATTGCCCCACCACCATCACTTCCAGATCGTCCACGCCCAACTTGCGCGCCTCCGTCAGCGCAATATCGAACACCTCATCCGCGCTCAGCATTGATATCCTCCCCCCATCTTGATCCCCGAAAATCGCGCCGGCGATGCTCCGTGTCCCGTCCCCATCACCTGCTCGGGCTGGCCCTTCCCGCAGTTCGGCACGCCCCATAGCGTCCAATGCTCGCGGTTCGCAATCGCCGCGCAGCTGTTCCAGAACTCCGTCGTGATGCCCGAATAGGTCGGGTTCTTCAGCATCCTGACACGCTGCCCGTCCTTGATCTCCCAGCCGATCTCGCAGCCAAACTGGAACTGGTACCGCTTATCGTCGATCGACCACGACCGGTTGGTCTCCATATAAATCCCATCCGCGTCGAACACCTCCTCCAGGCTGTGCGTTCCCGGCTCCAGACTCACATTCGTCATCCGGATCAGCGGCACCCGGTTCCATCCCGCCGCCCGCATCGTCCCGTTCGACCGTCCCTCCCCAATCGTCGACGCCGTCTCGCGCGACGTCATGTAGCCGACAAACCGCCCATCGCGGATAATCGGCACCCGTTGCGCCGCCACTCCTTCATCGTCAAACGCGAACGTCCCCAGCCCGGGACCATGCTCCGCCGTCGCATCGCACACCGCGTTCACGATCTCGGACCCGTAGACGAGCGTCCCCAGCTTGTCCAAAGTCAGAAAGCTCATCCCCGCATAGTTCGCCTCCGACCCCAGCACGCGATCCAGTTCGATCGGATGCCCGATCGACTCGTGGATTTGCAGCCCCAACTGCGACGAGTCCAGAATCAGCGTGCCGGTCATCTCCGGACACTGCTCCGCCGCGTGCAGCGCCACACACTCGCTGGCGATCCGCGGCGCGTGACGCTCCAGTTCCAGTTCCTCTATCAGCTCCCAACCCTTCAACTGGTACTGCCCGCCGAACGAGTTCGGATACGACCGCTTCTGGATCTCATCGCCATCAAAGCAATGGGCAACCATGCCCGCGCCCGTCATCGTCCGCGTCTGGTCGATCTTGGAGCCTTCCGTGTTCACAAACCACTGCCGCGACCAGCCGAAGTGCAGCGACGTTTCCGCCAGCGTCACCTTCGGCTCGGCGCGCAGCAGTCCATCGAGTTTCATGAGGAACCCAAGCTGTGTCTCCACCGGCATCGCGAACGGGTCCACGCGGCAGGGCGACACCCACGAAGCGCGGTGCGCCGGCTCGCCCGCCAGCCCCACCGGATGCCGGCACGTCGTGGCGCTCGCCTGCGCGATTGCCGCCGCCAGCCGCGCCGCCGTCTCTATTCCGGCTTTCGACAGATCGCTGGTCGAGGCAAAGCCCCAGGCGCCGTTCCACAACACCCTCACGCCCAGGCCCAGCGACTCCCCCGCCGCCACATGGCCGGGCTTCCCGTTCTTCGTGCTCAGCGCCCGTTCCCGCGAGTGGACCAGGCGCACATCCGCATACTGAACCCCCGGCGCAATAGCCGCGTCCAATGCGTGTTTGGCGATATCATACATGGTGCTATGGACAGCGTACCAAGAGGTTCCCGCGCGCCCGCACTCGTGGGCTTGACTCGCCGTGGTTTTGTCGGCTGGACGCTCGGCAGTCTCGCCCCGCTCGCCGCCGTCGGCCGCGAAACCCACCAGGCCACCGGCGTCAAGGTCGGCGAACTCACCCCCACCGCCGCCCGCATCTGGGCTCGCCGCACACGCGCCAACGCCCGCCGCTCCGACGGCATTCCCGCCCGCCGCGAAAAGCCGCTCGCCGCCCCCACCGGTGTCGACCCCATCGACTTCGAAGGTTCCTGCCCCGGCGCCGACGGCGCACTCCGCCTGATCGTCAAAACCTCCGCCGGCAAGAAAGCTTGGGCCTCCGATTGGGTTGACGTCTCCGCGTCCACCGACTTCGCCCACCAGTTTGAGGTCTCCGGTCTCCGTCCCGCCACCGGCTACAGCTTCCTGCTCGAAACCAAGGGCCGCCGCACCGATGGCCAACTCACCGGCAGTTTTCGCACCGCCCCACCCGAAGACGCCGTCGTCCCCGTCGATGTCGCCATGCTGAGCTGCCAGAAATACTCCCAGCGCGACGATGCGCGCGGCTTCTTCGTCTACGACGCCATCAAACAGTTCCAGCCCCACCACCTGCTCTCGGTCGGCGACAACGTCTATTACGATTCCGACGACCCCATCGTCAACAGCACCGCCGTCGCACGCCATCACTGGAACCGCATGTACAGCCTCGACCGCGTCGCCGAGTGCCTCCGCGTCGTCCCCGGCTACTGGGTCAAGGACGACCACGACTGTTATTCCGACGACTGCTACCCCGGCATGGTCACTCCCAAGATGGCGCCCTTCACCTTCCAGGAAGGTCTGCAAGTCTTTCCGACGCAGGTACCTCTCGGGCCCTCCCCCTATCGCCGCTACCGCTGGGGACGCGGCCTGGAAATCTTCCTCCTTGAAGGCCGCGACTACCGCACCGCCAACAACGCCCCCGACAGCCCGTCCAAGTCCATCTGGGGACCCGAACAGAAGCGCTGGTTGAAAGAAGCCTTAACAGCCAGCAAGGCCGACTGGAAACTGATCGTCAGCCCCACACCGTGGGTCGGGCCCGATCGCAAGAACAAGCGCGACAACCATGCCAACGAGGTCTACCGCACCGAAGGCCGCGAAATGCGCGCCTGGATCAAGGACAACTCCCGCGGCGACACCTTCGTCCTCTGCGGCGACCGCCACTGGCAGTACCACTCCGTCGAGCCCGAAACCGGCGTCAACGAGTTCGGTTGCGGAGCCGCCAGCGATTCCCACGCCGCCGGCACGCCCGGAGAGGACCTCCGCTATCACAAGTTCCATCGCGTCAAGGGTGGCTTCCTCGCCATCCAGGTCCGCCCCGAAGGCGGCCGCTCCAAGCTCGTCATCGAGCACTGCGACGTCAACGGCCGCCAGGTCTACCAGAAGGTATTTGAACGTTCGGGCGCTTTGGCTCAAAATGGAGGGAAGAGGGTCTGAAGCTGAATGTTTTCCTGGTTTGAAAAACCACTCCCGCCGGGTACTCCCGCGCCTCCGTTCCTCCTTCCCGATGAGGAGGGCTCCGTTTGGGTCTTGAACCTCAACCGCAATAAGGTGATGGTGCTCGTCTTCTACCCCGCCGACGATACCCCCGTCTGCACCCAACAGTTGTGCGAACTGCGCGACGGCTGGGACAAGATCAAGGCCAAAGGCGCGTTTGTCATGGGCATCAACCCCGGCAACGCCGACAGCCATCGGGCATTTAAGGAAAAACACAAACTCCCCTTCCCGGTCCTGGTCGACAACGCCAAGCGAGTCGCCAAAATGTACAACGCCTCCGGCCCCCTCGTCCGCCGCACCGTCTACGTCATCGGCAAAGACGGCAAAATCCTCTACTCCAAACGCGGTAAACCATCCCTAGACGAGATTCTCGCCGCCATCCCCGAACCCGACCAGGCAACCACCACCGCGGCTTGATAGCATTGCAAAGCGCGGGACTTGAAACCTCCCCCTAGCCGAGCCGTGACCGTCCGGGAACGGTTTCTCGGAGACTATTACCGTCCCATAACCGCATCGCAAAACGCGCCGATCTAGGGACAGCTCAAGAAAGGGAAATTTACGCACGCTAAGGACTGCCGAGCCCGGCTCCGGAGGCCGGAGCGTGCGGAAGCCGCCCTTGGCCACTCGCTTATCGGAGTGCCAGCGATTGTCGCCCGTCAGGCCGACGTGCTCCCAGCCGAGCGGTGAGACGTGTTTGAGCAAGCCCGTATCGACGGCCTGAGATTTTCCAAGCAGCGTGACGGCGCGTTCCAGGTAGATCGTGTCCACATCGTGATCGCGGCGACCACCAGGTCGAGACCGCTGGAGAGATACTGTTGATTCTCGAAGGAATGGTCG
>JAEUQD010000234.1 GCA_016789925.1 Bryobacterales bacterium
TAAGCGAAGAGCGAGGATTCACCCAGACCAACGATGCGCTGGCGGCCACGGCGCGCCTGGATTACCAGACCCGAAAGGGCCATCGCCTCACGCTGCGCTACAACTTCTCCGACGCCACGGCCGACAACGCCGTATCGGTCGGCGGGGCCCTCGATCCGTTCACAAATCGCGCCTTTTCCAACGACGGCATCGAAAAAGACGGGATTCACAACGGCGCGTTCCAGTACACGCACATCCTCTCGCCCTCCGTCGTGAATGACGTGCGCCTGATCGCCTCGTTGGAAGACAGGCCGCGGCTGGCCAACTCCGCCACTCCCCAAGTGGATGCGCGGCCCATCGGGCTTTTCGGAGCCCGCAATTTCCTGCCCACAACCCAGGACGACAAGCGCTACCAGGTGGCCGACGCGCTCTCGACGACCCGTGGTTCCCACACGCTCAAGTTCGGCTTCGACTTCAACCACATCGGCGCGTCGCAGGTGTTTGGCTTCAACCAATATGGCGGGTTCACGATTGCCAGTTCGAATGTCGACCAGATCCTGGATATCCTCGGAACGGGCGGGGCAATCGCCAATCGCTTTGATAGCCCCCTGGTGACCTACGACCGCCAACTAGGCGATCTCACGGCCTCGATGAGCATGCGCCAGGTGGCCGCGTTTACGCAGGATAGCTGGCGCGTCAACAACAAGTTCACGCTCGACTTCGGCTTCCGCTGGGAGGGCCAGTACAACCCGGAAATCGACGCGAACAACACCTCGATTGTCGATCGCATTCGCGGCTTTCGATTTCCGAACGGCGCCACTCTCGACCCGGCACTGTCGCGCAATAACGTCAAACAGTTCATGCCGCGAATCGGGTTTGCGTGGTCGCCCTTTTCCGGGTCCAGGCGCACTGTCGTGCGCGGGCACACCGGTGTCTTTCATGCGTCCACGCCGCTGATTGTCGTGGCCGGGCCCACCAATAACTTCCGCCTGCCGCCCGGCGACGTCTCTATCCGCCTGGCGCCGGTGGGGACCCAAACGGTCTACCAGCAACTGCTAGCGGTGGGCGTCGACCTGAACCGCAGTCCGCTCGGGCAACTGCCCGTGATCCCCTTGGAAACCGTGCAGCGAGCTTCAGCCCTGGCTCTCGGCACGGCGCGCGATCCCTTTGCCGGGGCCTCGCTCATTGCCATGGCCAACGATTTCAATAATCCGCGTTCGGTGCAGGCCGGTCTCGGCTTTGAAACCGGGCTGCTCGGCAATCTCGTCGCCGGCGTCCAGTTGAATTACGTGAACACCGTGTATTTGCAGCGAAACCGCGACTACAATCTGCCGTCTCCGTTCATTCGCACGGGCGACCTGACCGAGCGGCCGACCTTCGGCTTGCGGACCCTGGGCGTCACCCGTCCGATTCCCTCGCTGGGTTCCATTACTGTCCGCGAAAGCTCCGCGCGCTCCATGTATCGGGGCATGACGGCGTCTGTCCAATATCGGGCGCGGCGGATCACCTTCGGTGCGTTCTATACCTGGAGCGAGAGCTTCTCCGACGACGACACCGAGCGGGACGCCACCGGCTTCAACTACGCCGACCCGTTCAACTTCGCCCAGGACTACGCCTATTCGCGCAACGATATCCGTCACCAGTTCGCTTCCTACGGCCTCCTATCGTTGCCGCTGGGCTTTGAACTGGGACTGATCGCCCGGGCTCGTAGCGGCCTGCCCATCAATCCCACCACGGGTTCCGACAACAACGAAGAGTTCGGCAATAACGACCGGCCGTTTTCCGCGCCCGGTGTTCCGCTTGAGCGCAATTCATTCCGCAACCGCAAGGTGATCAACAACGACATGCGCGTGATGAAGAACTTCCGCATCGGTGCATCGGAGGTGCGGCGGCTCCAGTTCTCGGTCGAGTTCTTCAATCTGCTCAATCTGAATAACGTCGTTTTTGCCGGTGCCAACGGCGGACTGGTCGGCGGGGTCTACGGCAACGGCATTCAGGCGGTGGCCGGCCAGTTGCAGACTCTCCCTGTCGATCCGCGCTTCATGCGGCTCCGCATGCCCGACTCTACCTATGACCGGAACAACGCCCAATCGGGCACACCGCTTCAGGTTCAGTTTGGGCTCCGATTCTACTACTGAGCGGGCGTGCGCTGCTTCTTCTGAGCCTGCCGGTAGGATTCCGTCGCGGGCGCTTCGGTCCACGACGGAGCCGTTTCGCTATTGGCGAGCAGGAGCGTCGCCGCCGCGGCCATACGCACGATGTTTGCCATCTGCGGGTAGTCCAGCTTCGGCCACTCGTCCTTGAGGCCGTGATACTCGGGATAGATGTAGCCGTTCGAAATGGTGACGGCGGGCACACCCTGTTTGGCGAAGGCAATATTATCGCTGCGTTCAAAGAACGCGCTGCTGTAGCGCTCCTCGCCGCCGATCGTGATTCCGGTCAGCTTGCCGGCCTCTTCGAGAACAGGACTCAGCGTGGTGAACGAAAACCCAGTCACCGTAGCGCGGCCCGGAGCGGCCTCCTGCGCATCTGTGCGGCCCAATACTTCCAGATTCAGATTCGCGGCCATCTGCGTAACGGCGATGGGACCGTTGCGGACAAAGGCGTTCGAGCCCAACAGCCCGATCTCCTCTCCCGTGAACGTGACAAACGCCACCGAGCGCCTCGGCCGGACAGGCATTTGCGAAAGAGCCTTGGCGATCTCAAGAACACCGGCGGTCCCTGAGGCGTTGTCGTTCGCTCCATTGAAGACGCGATCGCCATCGTTCTCGCCCGGCGTCGTGCCAACGTGATCGTGGTGTGCCGACACGATGATGAAGGTGTCGCGCAACACCGGATCCGTTCCGCGAAGGATGCCCACCACATTGCGCATCGGGAAGGGGCGCCAGTCGAGCGCAGGGGCCTTGATCGAAGCGGTGACCGGCGCGGCCAGCCCGCCCACTGTCTTGGCGAAGGCGGCATCGTTGACAAAGACCAATGGCGCGCTCGCCGTGGCCGGAGGCTTGGCATCGGCTCGGCGCGGCTTGGGCACGCCCATCGAAGTCTGGATGATGCTCGTGGGGTCGGCGATGATAATGGCCTTCGGTTTCGCTTTCGTTGTCTGGCGCAGAAAGCTCATGGCGGAACCCATGAGCTGTTCGGCTGCTTCTTCCGGCGCGACGAAAACGGCGATTTTGCCCTCGGGCTCGAATTTCTCACTGGGGCGGAAGATCACCGCTTCCGTGTCCCCGATGTCGACCGCGTTCTGGCTGATCACACTGGCGCGATCCGCACCCACTTGCGCCGGACCAACCCTAACCTCTACGTTCTGGCTGGCGGGAACCCCTTGTTGCCAAGACGTCTCCTGAAAGTATCCGCCGGTCCCCGCGCCGGGCTCCAGGTGAAAGCGCATAAACTGCGAGGCAATGTATTCGGTGGCGATGTCCTGCCCGCGTGACGGCGTGTTCCGGCCTTCCAGTGCGTCGGAACTCAGGAAAACAACATGGCCTTTCAGCGATTCCGCATCGATTTGATTGAGGGCCGCGCGCCATTCGGTGGGTACCGTTTGGGCAGCCACGATTGAGGCAGTGAGGATAAGGGCGAACACACGCATGGGAAAAAGTTGACCTCAGCTTCTTAGACGGAGAAAGAACCAGCCGAGACCCGTTGCCAGCAGGAGCATGGCGAGAATCCGAACCGGTTGGAGTGCGCGAAAGGGACGCGTAAGTTTCGGGAAAATCCAAGCCAGCAGCGCGATTACAGCCACTTCGGCGATCGCCACCCCGTTGAGTACCCACACCGTCGAATAGTCGGACGACTCGATGAACAGCAGAAAATAGAGCCCGTGAAAGAGCCCGAGTACTCCCACCACCGCCCAGCGCTGGCCGGCTTCCGGCAGTAGCCAGATTTCGACGGCGAGATAAGCGATCGTGAGAGCGGCGGCGGCTTCTACAAAGCGCGGCGCCGGACGCCACGAAGTGGCGGGAACCAGCACACACGGCAGCGCTTCACCCAGAAGGAACAGGGCAGTCAGCAGCAGTAGTTCACGCCGGCTTCGGGCCGCCATCACCAGCGCGGCCAGGAACAACCACTGCGCCGCGCCGCCGATGGCCCGGAGCGCGCCTCCGACGGATTGCTGCGTGGCCAGTTCCAGCGCGCTGGGAGGGCGGAAGCGCAGTTCGGCTTTCGGAAACGAGAGATCGAGAACTGCCTGGTCAGTTTTACCCTCCATCGCGGCCCGGAGCAGGTGGACGTGGTTCGGCACGGTAATGCTATGGAATGTGGACCTGGCTTCGAGAATGTCGACCGCCCGGACAAACTCGTATTCCGCCGAACAGATGAGCGCGTTCTCCCCAGCGTCGTTG
>JAEUQD010000957.1 GCA_016789925.1 Bryobacterales bacterium
TAACCCAAGTTCGTCACGAGACCGACGGTTCAAGGCTTTTTGAGCCTCAGGGCAACAGTAAGTCCCACGCTGGCAATGACGGCTTTTGAGAATCGCCGTGTAGTGTAGACCAACCCTCTTGAAGGCGACGGCCAGTCATGACACGATCAGCCAAGAATGTTTTTGCGGCCCAACCACCGCAGCAAGGACGGTAAGGATCACACCTACTGGTCGCTGGTGGAAGCGGTGCGCACTCCCGATGGACCGCGCCAAAAAACGCCGTGTCACCTTGGGGAGTTGAATGGTTCGGCCCATGCCCGGTGGATGAAGACGATTCAGGTTTTCAACGAGCAGGGGGAAGCACAGCAACTGAAACTGTTCCCCTCGAATGTGGCGCCGTCGGCCGATGACCCGCAGGTGGCGCGGGTTCTGCTGAACAAGGTGCGGTTGGAGAGGACGCGGCAGTTCGGCGCCTGCTATCTGGGGCTTGAGTTGTGGAAACGGTTGGGACTGGATTGGTTCTTCCAGCAGACGGTGGATCACGAGATGGCCGATGTGCCCTGGTCGCGCGTGACGGCGTTGCTGGCGGTCAATCGGCTGTGCGCGCCGGGCAGCGAACTGGCGATCGAACAGCGTTGGTATCCATCGACGGCGCTGGACGATCTGCTGCAGATCGAGGAGGGCAAGATCAACGACACGCGCCTGTACCGTTGCCTGGATCGCATCCTGCCGCACAAGACGAAGTTGGAGCGGCATCTGAAGGATCGCTACGGCGAGTTGTTCGGGGCCGAGTTTGACGTACTGCTGTACGACCTGACGAGCACGTATGTGGAGGGCGCGGCGGAAAAGAACCCGATGGTGCGCCGCGGGTACTCCCGCGATCATCGGCCCGACTGCGAGCAGATGGTGATCGCGCTGATTGTGAACAGCGAAGGGTTCCCGTTCAGCTACGAAACCTTTGATGGCAACCGCGCCGACGTCTCAACCATGGAGACGATCCTGCGCATGGTGGAGCGCAAGCATGGGAAAGCGCGGCGGATCTGGGTGTTTGATCGCGGCATCGTGAGCGAGGAGAATCTCCAGGCGATCCGCAAACGAGAGGGCCAATATCTGGTGGGAACGCCGCGCAGCCAGATGAAGCAGTTTGAGGCCGAGCTGCTGAAACAGGATTGGACCCAGGTGCGACCCGAAGTGGAAGTAAAGAAGGTGGCCATTGGGCAGAGCGAGGAGACTTACATCCTGTGCCGCACCGCGGGCCGCAAGGAAAAAGAAAAGGCGATCCGCAATCGATTCTCCCACCGCATGGAGACCGCGTTGAAAAGTCTTGCGAAGACGATCGCCACGGGGCGGCTGAAAGACCGCCACAGAATGGAGCGGCGGTTGGGAAAGATACAGGCCCGGCATCCGCAGGTGAACGACCTGTATGAGGTGGCTCTGCAGGACACGGCCGAAGGCGTCCGCTTGTTCTGGCAGATGAAGGAAGATCGCAAGAATTGGCGCGAATCCCGCGAGGGGGCTTATCTGCTGCGCACTAATCTCCAGGCGGAGACGGCGGAACCGTTGTGGTCGAAATACATGCAGTTGACGGAGGCCGAAGCCTCGTTCCGGGCGCTGAAGAGCGAGCTTTCGATCCGGCCTTTGTTTCATCAACTGGAGCCGCGCGTCAAGGCTCACGTGATGGTGGCCTTCCTGGGCTACGCGCTGTGGGTCACGTTGAAACATCTGCTGAAGCGCCGCCCTGGCATTGTTCGCCAGCCATCGGCGGGCGGAGCCGATCCTGCGCAGCCGCTGTCGCCGATGAGAGCACTCGCCCTGCTTTCCACGCTGCAAAGCGCCGACATTGTTCTGCCCACGACCGATGGTCATGAGATCCGCCTGCGCCGCATCACCGAGCCCACCGCCGAGCAGAAATCCCTCCTCAACCAACTCGGCCTCAGCCTGCCCGAACATCTCCAGTTCAATCGTAAATGTAGTGTAGACTCGGCCATTGCCTGAACTGATTCGGCACGACTTAGGTCAGTTTCGACCGGTTCCGTGACGAACTTGGGTTAACGGAGTTCAGGCGAGATGAGAAAAAGTAATGTCGCGCTACGCCTGCAACCTTCGCTGTTTGAAGAGGCGAACCGCGTCGCGCAGGCCGAAGGCGTCGCGCTGAATCAATTCATCAATGTCGCGGTAGCGGAAAAGCTCTCGGCTTTGCGAACCGGGGACTCCTTCCAGGAACGAGTGGCTCGCGCAGATGTGGGACGCGGATCCTGAGGCGACCTGCCTTCACCGGGCGACGAAATCGAGTGACCGGCTCAACCGCAAACACCTCGAGCATACGCTGATCCGCAGACTCGAAAAGCTCGGCCAGGCGGCGGTCCGCGGAAGCCGCGCGGCTCTTGGAGCGCCCGCCTCATTCCGCCACCAGCGCAACTCACGCGAGCCTCGTTCGGCCACGCCCACGATGTCGGTCTTGCCATCGCCATCGATGTCGCCGGACACGATCTGCACGGCGTCGGGCCAATGTTCGACAATCGGACGCATCGTCCAAGGTCCGCGCGGATCGCCGGCGTGTTGGAACCACGCGATGCCGCCGTTCTTGCCGAAGGCCGAAGCGATGACCTCGGGGCGGCCATCTCCGTCGAGATCGGCGGCAATGGCCTCGAACGCGATTTCGACCTGCCGGGCGATGTCGTGACGGGTCCAGCGGATGCCGTTGCCCGGGCTCCCGACGTTTTCATACCAGAGGATCTCCTGCTGGCCTCCGCCTTCGAATCCGCCGTGCGCCATGACGACGTCGAGGTCGCCGTCTCCGTCGATGTCGGCCGGATGCCCGTGAATGGGGCGCGACACCAGGTCGATCACGTGGCGGCGCCACGGCTGCGTCTTCGGATCGGCCGGGCACTCGTACCAGAGAACGATTCCGTTGTTGGTGACTGTCCCCAGCAGGTCGGGCCGGCCGTCTCGATTGAAGTCCGCGAAGGCGACAGTGCGCGTCTCGGCCTGATCGGAATCGATCACCCAGGACTGCCACTCGCCCACGGCCGGCTTTCCCGGATTTCGATACCACACGAAGCGGTTGCCAAGCCGCCAACTCGACGCGGCCACGTCGAGCCAGCCGTCGCGATCGATGTCGGCGACAGCGACGTCATAGGCGCCGAGCAACCCGCCTGAGGTGATGTCGTGTTTCTTCCAGAGCCTGCCGTCGCGCGGATGGCCCGAGTTCTCGAACCATGACACGTTTCCGAAGAAGTTATCGACGATCACCACGTCGGGATGGCTGTCCCGATTAATGTCGGCGATGCGGAGCCGTTCGTAGCGGCCATGCCAATCGTCCCTGGCGAGGAAGTGGCGCACAAAGCCGCCTTTGCTGTCGTTCTCGTACCAGTAGACGTCGTTGTGTTTGCGCGAACCCGCGGTGGTGCAATCGGAACTGACGATGTCGAGATCGCCATCCTTGTCGAGGTCGGCGAGCCCGATGCCGTAGCCGTATGTGTAGTCCGCCGAGATGAGCTTGTTCGAGAAGGAGACCTCTTGTGCCCTTCCCAGCGATGTCAGCGTGAGTGCGGTCAGCAGCAGTGTTCGACTCATTGGATTCGATACGAGTACAGGTCGCCGTCTTTGATCTCGATTTTCAGGCGGACGGTTTGTCCCGCGAGCCGGGCGAAATCGCCACCGGACTTCCACGAAACCTTGCGGTCGATCTCGTCGCCGAAGATCTCCGGGCAATCGGCCAGCGCGAAGCCCGCCACGGGGCCCCCCGTCGAGTCCTGAATCTCCACGCGAACGCGTCCAACGGCGGAGGTCGAGTAGTTCAGCAGCAGTTGGGAGCCTTCCATTCGCAACGGCCTCGTGACCAACGAGCCGCCCTGATAGCCGCCGCGCAGCGAGACGAGTCCATCGGTGCGGAGAATGCCGCGGCGTACCCGGACCTTCGGGCTGCGGTAGTGCTCCATGTAGTAGAGCGCCATTTCGGACGGGCCTGCCGGCACGAGCGTGGGTCCGGCTTCGATGGCGCGCTCATGCCAGTTGAGCGGATCGGGACCGGGGCGGATAAATGCCTCCATGAAGCGTCGATCGAAGCGGAGCCCGTCGCGGCTGAACGTGAAGACCACGTCGGAGAGTCCGTCTTCCTTCCATTGCGGGTCGAACTTGCGCTGGGGAAGGAAGCGTTTCGGAAACATGAGGATGATGTCCGGGCGGCGGAAGTAGGGAATTGCCGCGTTCTTGTAGAGCTCTTCGATGGGTGCCCCACCGAAATCGACGTAGCGCGGCTCTGACCAGTTGCGGAAGTCCGTGGAAGTGAAGCGGCGGATGTCGCGGACCTTGTGGCGCGCCCATCCGCGGGCGTAGATGACGTACTGGTTTCGCGCGGAATCCCACAGGGCGATATTGTGCGCGTCGAATTGCGGATCGTCGAGCGGCGCGCGGACGATCGGTTCCGGTTGCGCCTGACGCCAGCGCAGGCCGTCTTCCGAGACCATGCCGTAGAGCACGGCGCGTGTTTTGCCGTCGACTTGTTCGCTTTCGAGTCCGATGGCTTTGTAGCGCTCGCTCGCGGGCGTGCGCGGGTTGTCGTCGCGGAAGAAAGAGAGCGTGTGACCCTTGCCGCCCGGAACCGGCCACACGATATTGTTCTGCTTCGATGACGCGTATTCGATCAGCCCGAGATCGGGTTTGGTCCAGCGGATTCCGTCCGTGCTTTCGGCGTAGCCGGTGTAGAAGGGGCGCGCGTTGAAGTTGGCGCGATACCACATGCGATACCGGCCGTTTTCGTGGATCACGGTGGGATCGTACATCGTCGAGTCTTCGTAGGGCCGATCGAGTTCGACGACGACTTCCTTTGGCGTCGGGCTATGCAGAACCCGCCGCAGATTCTCCTCCGATTCGATCTCCGCATCATCGAGCAGCAGGTGCAGTCGCCCGGCGGGCCCCTGCGCATTTCCTGTGCTTCCGAGCGCCAGAAGCGCCAGAATCGCCAAGCGGATCGTGTTGTGAGATTTGTGCATGGCCGGATCAGTTTCCATCATAATGTCGGGGCGCGCATTGTCCGTGGGGCGTCGCCGTCCAGATCGCAGTTTCAGGGCCATTTATCCCGCCAAAGCGCCGTCCCTCGCCCCCCGCTCCCAAAATTCTCAAAACCGCCCCTCCCAAAAAAAAAGGCATTCACAACTCAAACTAAGATTTAACAAAATTCTTTACCCGTTCCGGATCAACCCCTTACCAGAGGTTTCTCCTTTTCTTCTTGCGCTCGATCGAAAATCCCCCATGCTATCCCCTTGGCCATGACCACCCTAGTGTCCTCTCCCCACCTCAACGCCTACCGCGATTCGATTCGCCCCTACGGCGTCCTCGAAGAGTTTGCCTGCCAGCGCCTCGCTGTCGCCCGCTGGTACTACGAGCGTGCCACCGCTCTCGCCGCCCGATACCAAGACGAATCCCCGGAAAATACCCGCTACCAGAACATGGCCCGCCGTTGGGAAAGCTCCTACAACGCCGCCATGCGCGAACTCCGCAAACTCCAGACCGAGCGCGCCCTCGCCAACCCCAACTGCCACCCCCCGCTCGCTGATGTCGAGAAGATTCAACGGCTTGCGAAACGAAATGGCCACGTCGCCCAAACCACTACGGCAGCGGCCGAAAACCCGCAACCCCAATCAAATCAGGAACGTGCGAAACAAAATGCCGATCCCTACCCGGACACCGCCCGCAACGCCTCCTGCCCCTGCGGTTCCGGCAAGAAGTACAAGCGCTGCTGCGGCGTCGACGCTCCCCCCGTCCTCTACGCCGCCTAATCAAGCCGCAGAGCCTGTTGGTCTTGTCGATCAGCGTTAATCCGCGTAAATCAGCGGCTGATAACGATTTTGTACAGAAAAGTCCTCCGGGGAACGTGTGTCCAGATCCGGCAGCCGCGCACACCGGTCACTGATCGCGTGCAGATCCTCCGCCAGTTGCGCCGCCGGCGTCTGTCCCGTCTCACCTTCTGCCATCAGGAATGTCGTCCAACTGCCCGCATTCTACCATCGTCTGGCAGCCAGAGCGTCGGAGATCGCTCTTTGAAATCAACTGCTTGCGAAACGAAATGGTCGCCGCCGCCCGGACACTCCTCCGGAAACGCTGGTGCCATTCCTTCTTATATGCGATTCGCCCCCGTCGTCCTCTTCCTCGCCGCGGCCGGCTTGCACGCCCAGGGTGTCGACTACATCAAGGCTAACTACGCCTTCAGACCGAAGCGCGCTCTCGCCAACCCCAGCTACCAACCGCCGCTCGCCGATGTCGAGAGAATTCAACGACTTGCGAAACGATCTAGATCTCTAGAGCTTAGCCGGCCATCTTTGCCGGCCATGAAACACCGCCATCAATTCGAGCCTGTTTTGTCGAATCCGATAGGGAATGATGTAGGGCGTGTCCGGAACCACCAGTTCGCGTGTACCCGCTACCCGGCCCGGCCGGCCCAGTTCGGGTCTGGCCCGCCATAGGTCGACCGCATCAAGAATGCGCCCCGCCACAAGCGCGGCATTCTGTTCGGAGTCGTTTCCAATGTACTCCCGGAGGGCAACTAGGTGTTGGACGGCCCTTCGAGACCACACGACCTTCATCGTGGCGCTTTCGTCTCACCCCGCTTACCCCAAGACTTCAGCCAGGTCGAGACCCGCTCATGCGAAACGCCGTCTCCTGCGTCCAGTTCGGCGGCGCCTGCCTGAATCTCACTAAGCTGCCACTCCTCGGAGGCAACGTAGGCTGCGATCGCCTCGGCGGCAAGGAAGGACTTCGATCGT
>JAEUQD010000341.1 GCA_016789925.1 Bryobacterales bacterium
ACGCCGTTTCAGAAGTCGGCGACGGGCCGGCCGAACCGGGTGATCTCGCGCGATGGCGTTTACGGCGGCGTCTATGGCGGGTTCGAGAAGTGGTTCCACAAGGACCCCTTCCCGACGGAAGGGCCGGCCGCCAACAAACTCATCGGCGCGCACTCGATCTATCCGTTTAATGGCGGCGGCGACTGGATCTGCACCAAGCCGAAGCACTGGCTGTTCGCGGGGACCGACATGAAAGCCGGGGAAGGCATTCCGGGGTTGATCGGCTGGGAGTTTCACGGCGACCCCGCCGACATTCCGACGCTGGAAGTGATTGCGGAAGGAGACGCGTTGTCGGGCGGCGTCCGTCCCGTTCACTGGACTTCGACGATTTACTCGGGTCCGCGCGATAACTTTGTGTTCAACGCGTCGACGATCTGGTGGTCGCAGGGGCTGTCGTCACCGCCGGGGCACATTCTGCCGTGGTCGCACTGGGTGCGGCCACACGGTCCGGACGAGCGCGTTCAGCGGATCACGGCCAATCTCCTTAACCGGGCACTCAAGAGAAAAGCATGACCATTCACCAGCAGTTATTTATCAACGGGACGTGGCGCACGCCCGCCGGACCGGGCTTGATCGATGTCGAGTCGGCGTCCACGCAGCAAACGATCGGCCGTGTTCCGGAGGGGGGCGCGGCGGATATCGATGCCGCCGCCGAAGCCGCGGAGCACGCGTTCCATTCGTGGTCCGAGACCACGGTCGAAGAACGTGCCGGCTGGCTGGACAAGATCGGCAATGCGTTGGAAGCACGCGCTTCCGACATCGCGCGGACGATCGCCGAGGAGGTCGGCTCGCCGATCACGATGGCCACCTCGATTCAGGCTGGGCTGCCGACGCTGGTCACGAAGTCCTACGCGAAACTCATTCGGGAGACGGCGCTGGAAGAGACGATCGGAAATTCGCTCATTGTGCGGGAACCGGTGGGCGTGGTGGGCGCGATTACGCCCTGGAACTATCCTCTCCACCAGATCATGGCCAAGGTGGCTCCGGCGCTGGCCGCGGGGTGCACGGTGGTGCTGAAGCCCAGCGAACTCGCCCCGCTGAACGCGTTTATCCTGGCGGAGATCTGCGAATCCATTCAACTGCCCGCTGGTGTTCTGAATGTTGTCACCGGCTATGGACCCGTGGTGGGGGAAGCCATCGCCACGCACCCGCTGATCGACATGGTTTCGTTTACGGGCTCGCTTCGCGCGGGACGCCGTGTGATGTCGCTTGCGGCTTACACGGTGAAGAAGGTAACGCTGGAGTTGGGCGGTAAGTCGGCCAATGTCATCCTCGACGACGCGCCGTTTGAGAAGGCGGTCGGCATCGGGGTCAAGAACGCGATGCTCAACTCGGGACAGACGTGTTCCGCCTGGACGCGGATGGTGGTGCCGCGCGACCGGCAGGAGGAGGCGATCGGCATTGCGGTGAAGACCGCTGCGTCATTGAAACCGGGCGACCCGCTGGATCCGAACACGCGGCTGGGTCCGTTGATTTCCGGTGCGCAGCGGGGGCGCGTGGAGGGGTATATCGAGTCGGCGAAACGCGAAGGCGCTCTGCTGGTGACCGGCGGTCACCGGCCCAGCGAATTCACTCATGGTTACTACGTCGAGCCCACGATCTTCGCCAATGTGGCGTCGCAAATGACCATCGCGCAGGAAGAGGTTTTTGGTCCGGTTCTATCGATTCTGCCTTACGACTCGGAAGAGGAAGCGATCGCGATCGCCAACGACACGATCTACGGACTGGCCGGAGGCGTGTGGTCCGCCGATGCCGATCGTGCGCTGCGGGTCGCGCGCCGCATCCGTGCGGGGCAGGTGGATATCAACGGGGGGCGGTATAACCCGCTCGCTCCGTTTGGCGGGTATAAGCAATCGGGCATCGGGCGCGAACTGGGGCGGTTCGGGCTGGATGAATATCTGCAAGTGAAGTCGCTGGCGCGTTAGGTGTGGGTTACATGAAGTTACGCGTGTGTAAGGCGGATAACTCATCGGCGTCGGTGTCACTGAAACCGAGGTAAGTCAGGCGCTTGCGCCGGCTGACGTGCATGTCGTGGAGTAACGCGGAGACACGGTCGTGGCCGCTTTGCAGGTCGGCCGGCTGCCAGGATCCGGCTGCCATCAGGAGGAGGGCGTCAAACACTTCCGCATTCAGGCCGGCGGTGTGACGAAGCGCGTCGTGACGCCTGCGGACCGCGTTGGCGAGCCGCTCGCGAACGGACGGGTCGGCATTGAGGTGCTCGCGAAGGTGGGACATGCCGAAGGCGACGTGCCGCGCTTCGTCCTGCGCGGCGAGGCGGCATACCGCGGCGGTAACGGGGTCGGGTGCGTGGCGTTCGATGAACCAGAGCAACGAGAGGAAAGTTCCTTCGCCGAGGACGGAAAGGAGGAACGAAGCGGTGGCAAAGTCCGGTTCGTCCACGAGCGTTTGGAGAGACGCCTGGCCTCCGGCCGTGGACAGCCCGAGTTGTGGACGCTTGAGGAGAGCGCGGCGAGTGAACACCTCAACGTGGCGTGCTTCATCGGCGACCTGAATGGCGAGAACCTGCATGACTTCGCGGAAGTGGGGGTGGAGTTGCGCGATGAAGCGGCTGGGCACGATGAGGGCGGCTGTCTCGTTTTCGATGAGGTAGGTCATGATCTGGACGACGGCGTCTTCGACTTCGGCGGGAAGATCGAACACGGCCTCCCAGGGAATGGCGGTGGCCGGGTCCCATTGCGCGGCGGCGGCCTGGGCATAGATTCGTACCGCGTCGGGCGACCAGACTTCAATTTTGGCGTCGAGGGGGAAGTGGAATTCGGGTGCGCCGGATTCGATGAGGGCGCCACGGGCAGCGAGGCCCCATTGCGGGGGCGGATGGTCAGCGAGCGCGCCCGGCGCGAGTGGATTCGCCTGGCCGGCACGCTCCGCGCCTGCCCAGCGATTCGCTTCGGCGTGACCCGGCGTGATGACAGCGCAGTCGCCACCGTCGTAGGAGAAGGTGTGACCCTCGGCGCGGCACCAGGCGCGGAGATGGATCCAGAGGTCGGGTGCGGCGCCAGTGATTGCGACGGATTCGCCATCCTCGGCGCGCCGCAAGGCCCGCTTCACGAGGAGCAGGCCGCCGCGGTCGAGCGCGAGGTGTTCGAGGTCTAAGAGCATCGGGCGACGACTGAGGTAACAAACGAATCGAGATAGCCGAACTTATCGACGGCTTGGGAGAGGAGTTCGTAGCCCTCGGTGCGGCCGGGGAGCCAGCGCTTCAATCCTTCGAGATCGAGCAGGCGGCGGACCTGTGGGTCGGCGTAGGACATCCCCAACAACAGATCCTGGAATTGGGCGATGAGCCCAGACGGTGCGCCGTCGAGGATCGTGAAGTTGCAGTGGTCGTAGGGCGGTGTTTGTCCAATGGCGCGGGTAGCTCCGGATGGAAGCGTGCCCTCCTGGACAAAGAGCAAATGATTGCCGTCGATGATGCAGGCGGCATCGCAGTCGCCGCGAAGGAGAGCACGGACTGCATCGCGTTCGCCACCGATGTGGTCGCCGTGCTTGCCGCTGAGGACGTCGAACTCGACGACCTTGCAGTCGCGGTGTGGCTCCACGCCCTGCTGGGAGAGGTAGTAGAGGGGGATCAGCGTGGCCTGGGGCGAGTCCTTGGCGCCGACGGCGACACGGCGGCCTTTGAGATCGGCGAGGGTGGAGACGGTCTTGTCGTCGCGGGCGATGACGACGGAGGTGAGGTCGCGATCGGTGTCGCGCATGCAGATGGCCTGGGCGGTGCGCCCGAGGGCGGCGGCGATTCGTTCGGATTGGAGCCAGGCGAGAGGCGAGTTCCAGGCGACGTGGATCTGCCCGGCGAAGTGAGCTTCGACCTGGCGTTCGTAGTTTGTGTAAAGGATGTAGTCGAACGGCAGGCCGCGTTTTGCGAAGTATTCCTGGAAGCCGTCCCAGATGGCGACTACCTTGGGGTCGTAAGCCACCGCGCCTAATAACAGGGTCGTGTCGGTCATGATCGAGTGCCTTTAGAAGAGGGGCAGGCCGCAGACGGCTTTGCCGATGAAATCGTAGAGGACGTCGGTGGTGGGGGCCATGACACCGGCGGCGCGCGCATCGCGGAAGAATCGCTCGACGCCGGTGTCTTTGCGGAACGCGGCGCCGCCGCAGACGCGCATGGCCAGGTCGAGGACTTCGTTGGCAGCCTCGCCGGCGGCTGCTTTACATTCGAGGACGCGGAGGGTAGCGTCGGGACGTTGGGCGGTGATGGCTGCGAGGGTATCGGCGAGCAGGGCGTCGGACATGTCGGCCTTCACGCGCATGCGGGCGATGTAGTTGCGGATGGTGGGGAGGTCAGCCAGAGACGCGCCGGTATCGGAGTGCCTGGTGCCGGCGGCGTGCTCGACGGTGCGGCGTAGCGCGCCCGCCATCAGGCCATTGGAGCAGGCGGCATTCAGCACGGCGAAAACGGGCATGACGACGCCCATCATGATGTCGAAGCCCTGGCCGTCGTTGCCGAGCATCGCGGAGGGGGCAACGTCGACGTTGACCGCGGTTACCGGCGAGGAATCGTTTCCGCGCAATCCCATCCCTTCAAAGGGGCCGCGAATCTCGATGCCCGGCGCGGAGGCGGGTACGAGCCAGAGAGTGCTGGCGCCACTGGCGGCCAAGGGTTTGGAGGACCAGACGTAGGCCGTGGCGTAGGATGCCGAGGTGACCCAGCTTTTGGAGGCGTTCAAACGGATGTGCCCGTTGTGGGTTTCCGCGGTGCTTACAGGGACCCAGAAGTGGCTGCGGGAACCGGATTCGCTGAAGGCCAGTGTACTGAAGTGACGGCCCGAGGCGGCCTCGCGCCGGACCTCGATGGGGGCGTGGGCTTCGAGAACGGCCGCGCCGCAGTAGTGCATGGTGAGCACCATCGCGGTGGATCCGCACTCCTCGGCAACGCGGCGAACGACGCGGGTGGCGCCGGCCAGACCGAGGCCGAGACCGCCGGATTCAATGGAACTGAGCGCACCCAGGAGTCCAGCGGCTTGGAGCGCCTGGATGGATTGGAGGGGGAAGGAACCGTCGCGGTCGACGGCGGCGGCAGTTTCGGCAATGGTGGTGCTGCAAACGCGCTCGATCGCCGCTTCGAAGGTTTCAGGGGTAGTATTCATTTGTCCTCGCAAACCGCGGGCGGCAAGCCCAGCGGCGCGAGGGACGCCGTTATGGGGCTGCCGGCCGCGAAGTCGGCCCGGTCACGCCGAGCCGTTTAGAGATTCAGAGTCGATGAGTGAACATTGACGTTGCCGTAGTGTAGCACCGTGGAGCGGGCGGGAGTGAAGAGAAGGCCGAATCCGCCCTGGGAGTAGGCCAGCCGCGTCACGAGGCAGGCCCTGATCCAATAAAAGGTGGGGCTTGCGTGCGCCTTCCATCAGGCGGCTGGGGTTTCCGCGGCACTGTCTTCGAGGTTGGCGGCTGCGAAGGCGAGCGCCTGGCGCACGTCCTCCGTGTCCAACTCAGGATAGTTGCGGAAGAGGTCCTCTCGGTTCGGATAAGTCGCAACTGCCTCAATGACACGACGGACCGTTAACCGCATGCCCCGAATACACGGCTGGCCGTTCATCTGGTGCGGATTCCAGGTGATCCGATCGAACTCGTCCATCGGCTCTATTTTGGCAGAATCCGGCGCAAGTGACGTGACGGGGACGAAATCGGCTTGACAACTTCCATATTTCGGTTATCATCGAAATATGGCTGCCAACGAATCCGACCAAACCGCGCGCTTTGCCGACATGCTGGCGGCCATCGGAACCGAACCGCGGCTTCGCATTATCCGCCTGCTGCTGAGCGCACATCCGGAAGGCTTGGTGGTGGGCGACATTCAGTCTGAATTGGGAATTCCTCCGTCCACGTTGTCGCACCACCTGGAAAAACTCAAGAACGAGGGTTTGGTGAACGTGCGGAGGGAAAGCACATATCTCTGGTGCAGCGCGAATACGGAGGCTTTGCGTGAGTTGCTCACGTTTCTCTACGCCGAATGCTGCACTCGAAACAAAGTGATTACACCGGAAGAAATCGTTCAACTCTGTAAATAGAAGGGGCAAGGGAAATGTACATCACGGTACTCACGCTATTCGTGTGTCTACTCGCCGCATCCGCCATGGGCGCGGATGCCGGCAAGAAGAGGGTTCTGATTCTTTGTACTGGGAACTCAGCGCGGAGCCAGATGGCCGAAGGGTTTCTGAGGTCGTTGGACGCGCGGCTGGAAGTTCATTCCGCGGGCACGTATCCATCACCCCGCGTGAACCCGTTCGCCATCCAGGCGATGCAGGAGGTGGGGATCGACATTTCGAAGGGAGCCCCGAAGAAGGTCGACCAGTTCATCAGCCAGTCTTTCGACTATGTGATTACGGTTTGCGATGAAGCCGACAAATCGTGCCCCAACTTCCGGGGCAAGGTCGGCACGCGCGTGCATATTGGCTTCCCCGACCCGGCCAAAGCGACCGGTTCGGACGCCGAAAAACTGGAGGTGTTCCGCCGCGTTCGCAAGGACATTCAGACGCGGTTCCGGGCATACTACGAAACGGAGATCAGGAGAGGCTTATGAGCGTACAAAGTGTACAAGATGTGAAGACGGCGGTAAAGGAACGATACGGCCAGGCGGCACTGCGCGTGGTGACGGGGCAGGGGAGTGCCTGCTGTGGCGCCGCGCCCTCGTCGTCCTGTTGCGGCGAGGCGGCGGATCCGATTACGACCGGGCTCTATGACGAACTGCAGAAGAGCGAATTGCCCGAGACGGCAGTGCTCGCTTCGCTGGGTTGCGGCAACCCGACGGCGTTGGCCGAACTCAAGGCGGGTGAAGTAGTGCTCGATCTTGGCAGCGGCGGCGGCATCGACGTCTTGCTTTCAGCAAAGCGTGTGGGCCCGACGGGCAAGGCCTACGGTTTGGACATGACCGACGAGATGCTGGCGCTGGCGCGTGAGAACCAGCGCAAGGCCGGGATCGAGAACGTCGAGTTTCTGAAGGGCGAGATCGAGCACATGCCGTTGCCCGACCAGTCGGTGGACGTGATCATTTCCAACTGCGTGATCAATCTGTCGGCGGACAAAGACCGCGTTCTGGCGGAGGCGTTTCGTGTGCTCAAGCCGGGCGGGCGGTTTGCCGTCTCCGACGTAGTGGTTCGCGGGGAGGTGCCGGCGGAAGTGCGCCGCAGTGTCGAACTTTGGGCGGGTTGCATTGCCGGCGCGCTCCAGGATACCGACTATACGGCGAAGCTTGCGGGGGCCGGGTTTGTCGACATCGGGATCGAACCGACCCGCATCTATCGGGTGGAGGATGCGCGGGAGTTTCTCTCCGGAGCGGGAATGGACGCCGATGCCATCGCCCCGATGGTGGACGGCAAGTTCATGAGTGCCTTCATCCGCGCCAGGAAGCCCTAAGGCCGCGCTAGGCGGTCTGCAAAACGTGGGTCTGGAATTCCTCGTACGGTCCGCGGAAGTCTTCAATTGCGCCGTTCGTGAAATGCCAGATCCGCGTGGCGACTTCGTCGATCACGTCATGGTCATGCGTCACCAGCAGGAGTGTTCCTTCGTAACGCTGGAGGGCGATGTTCAGCGAGTTGATCGATTCGAGGTCGAGATGGTTGGTCGGCTCGTCGAGAATCAGGAAGTTCGGCTTTTCGAGCATCAGCCGGCAGAAGATCAGGCGGGCCGCTTCGCCTCCCGAAAGCGCATCGGTCTTCTTCAACGCGTCTTCGCCGCTGAACAGCATTTGGCCAAGAACGGCGCGCAGTTCGATCTGCGAGGACAGGGGACTGAAGCCATGCAGCCATTCCAACAGGGTCTTACCGGGCTGGATCGAGTCCTTGTGGTCCTGGGAGAAATAGCCGACCGACACTTCGTGACCCCAGGTGACGGCGCCCGAGTCGGGAGTGATTCCCTGTCCCGCCGCGCCCGACAATGCCGGGGCGTTCTGAAGCAACGACCGGAGCAGCGTCGTTTTGCCGACACCGTTGCGTCCGATCAAGGCGATCTTCTCACCGCGGCTGATGGCGGCGGAAAAATCGCGAATCACGGCCAGGGAGTCGTAGCTCTTGTTGAGGTTCTTGATCTCCAGCGGGTGCTTGCCGGAAGGACGCGCCGGTTCGAACCGGATATAGGGGCGCTGAATGTTGGATTTCGCTAACTCCGAGGTCTGCAGGCGCTCGACTTCCTTCTTGCGCGAGGTCACCTGCGAGGACCGCGTACCGGCGGAGAAGCGCGCGATGAACTCGTTCAATTGGGCGATCTTCTTCTCGCGCTGCGCGTTTTCGGCTTCGATCCGGCTGCGGATCTGGGTCTTGGCCAATACCATGTCGTCGTAGCCGCCGGTATAGAGGATGATCGACTCGTAGTCGATGTCGGCGACATGCGTGCAAACGGTGTTTAGAAAGTGGCGGTCGTGCGAGATGACGATCAGGCAGCCTTCGTACTTGAGCAGGTAGTCCTGAAGCCAGTGCACGGACTCGAGGTCGAGGTGATTGGTGGGCTCGTCGAGCAGCAGTACGCCCGGGTTTCCAAAGAGCGCTTGCGCCAGCAAGACCCGCACCTTTTGCCCACCCTGCAACTCGCCCATCTTGCGCTCATGCAGGGGCTCGGGGATGTCCAAACCTTCCAACAGAATGGCAGCGTCGCTTTCCGCTGTGTAGCCACCCTCGTCGCCGATGATTCCTTCCAACTCGCCCAAGCGCATTCCATCTTCGTCGGTGAGTTCGCTATAGTCCTTTGCGTAGAGTTCTTCGCGCGCTTGCAGGGCGGTCCATAAACCCGCGTTGCCCATAATCACGGTGTCGAGCACGCGATACTCGTCAAAGGCAAACTGATCCTGCTTGAGGACACCCATTTTCTTCGGACGGGTGATGCTGCCGCGCTCCGGATCGATCTCAGCCGTGAGGATCTTCATGAAGGTGGATTTTCCCGCGCCGTTGGGGCCGGTGATCGCATAGCGGCGACCGGGCTGGAAGGTCACGGTCACATCGTCAAACAGAATGCGCGCGCCGAAGCGCATCGAGACATTGTTCACAGAGAGCAAGCTGGTTCTGGTTCCTTGTTGGGGGTTTTTGGGCGGGAAACCTTAATTATACCGCGCAGAGCGGCCCTGCGCCCGGATCTCTTCCACGCCCCAAACGCGCCACGGCTCCCCGGGTTCCCGCACGGCCCGCTCCAGCGCTCCGGTCATTTCGTCGATGGTCACCAGGCCCAGACGGCGTGCCTCCGCTTGGGTTTTGCGGATCCGTTCGGCGGCGAAATAGAGCGGCTTCAGTGCCGCCGGCCACCAGTGCCCCGGACCCAGCACATACCACGGGCGCAGTACGCTGGCGCGTAATCCAGACGCGCGCAGCAGTTCCTCACAGCGTGCGCGCACGCGCCAGTATGCGCCCATCACGGGCGCGGGGTGCGCGACGCTCACATAGACAAAGTGTCCCGCTTGGGCTTTGCGCGCCGTGTCGATTGCCTCGCGCGCCGAAACATAGTCGATGGCTTCGAAGGCAGGACCTTTCCACGGGCTTGGCCGGGGCACGCCTACCAAATGCACGAAGGTGTCGCCGGGGCGAACGTGCTCCGCATAGCTCCGGCCATCGAGCACGTCGCCGCGGACGGCTGTGCATCCAGGCGGCAACTTCGCTTCCGAGCCGGCACGCACGACCGCGCGTACGTCCCAGCCGCCGGCCACCAGCCGGGGAATCACCGCGCGGCCTATATAGCCCGTGCCGCCGGTCACAAACACGTTGGCGCCCATCGTCACCAGACTATACGGTCAGGAAGCTTCGCCCGGATCTCGCGGCCCTGTTGACTTAGGGAACGCGGTAAATTTCGACCACCGCCGCCCACACGATCCCAAGCACGACCGCCATGCCCCAACCGACAATCACCAACCCTTGCCGACGCATGGGTTTCACTCCCCGGTCCGCCTTCACCTCGCCGGGCCAGCCCCAGGTTGCCGCGACTTCCGCAGCCACTTTGCGGGCTTCCTCTTCTGTCCAATAAGGACCCAGTAAGTCAATCCGCGCGCCGTCCGACTGTTCGACGCACGCAACGTATTCCGTTGAGCCCTTGGGGCCTGCCTGAATCCGAACACACAGCCGGCTCACCTCCGCCCGCTGGATTCGCCGTTCCGATTCGAAGCCGCTGAACAATGGCCCGGTCCGCACCCACGCGCCGTTGCCGTCCACTTCGATCTCGTTCCGATTCAACAGCACCATCAGCCAGATGTAGACGAAGACGCCAAACAACGGAAGCTGCCAGAAGGAAGACGAACCATCGAGGGCGCTCAGGACGACGCCGGTCGTGCCCCCAATCACCGGGATGGCCAGCAGGATTGCCGCCCAAAGGGGAACCCAGCGCTTCGATTTCTTCCAGCCTTGCGTCACCCCCTCAGTGTGCAACAGGTGCCGCACGTGGGACCGGGAAACGGGAGATAATAAGGGCTCGCGTCGGCATGAGATACCTCGCTACTGCATTCTGGGCGGCGCAAGCGCTCGCGATTCCGCAATTCGAAAAGGACGTGCGCCCGATCCTCGAAAAGCATTGCGCGGGCTGCCACCAGGGCGCGGCGGCGCAAGCGTCGCTGGACATCCGCACCTTTGGCGCACTGCGTAAGGGCGGCACGTCCGGACCCGCGATCACACCCGGGAAGTCTTCCGAAAGTCTGCTCTACAAGAGAGTGGCGGCCGGTCAGATGCCGCCCGGCGGCGCGCTGCCGAAGGCTGCAGTCGAGATCCTGCGCGAGTGGATCGATGGTGGAGCGCCGGCAGCAGACCCGCAGGCCAGTGCCCAGGCATTGGACCGTCAACATTGGGCGTTCCAGCCCCCCCGGCGTCCAGCGACTCCCCGTGTTCGCCAGGCGAATCGCGTCCGAACACCGATCGACGCCTTTGTCCTCGCCCAACTCGAGAAGCGTGGACTGTCCTTGTCGCCCGAGGCTGAACCGGCGGCTTTGCTCCGGCGCGTCACCTACGATCTCACCGGTTTGCCGCCCACGCCACGGCAGTTGGACGATTTTCTGGCCAACCCTTCCCATGAGGCGTATGTCGACCGGTTGCTCGCCAGTCCCCGGTATGGTGAACGGTGGGCGCGGCACTGGCTGGACGCGGCGGGGTATGCGGACTCGGAAGGCGTGCTCGCGGCCGACGTGGTGCGGGACAACGCCTGGCGCTATCGCGACTACGTGATTCGCGCGTTCAACAGCAACAAGGGCTACGACCAGTTCGTCCGCGAACAACTAGCCGGCGACGAGATTTCGGAATACTACCGCCACGACAGCCTGCCGCGCGAAGCCGCCGAGTCGCTCGCCGCCACCGGCTTCCTGCGCACTGCCGTCGACGCGACCCGCGAGGACTTTCTCCCCAAGGACTTCGCCGAATATCACTGGCGTACGCTGTTCGATACCGAACAGATCGCCGTGTCGTCGCTGATGGGCATCACGATTCAATGCGCCCGTTGTCATGACCACAAGTACGAGCCGTTGACTCAGCGGGACTATTACGGCGTGCAGGCGATCTTCGCAGGCGCTCTACGGCCAACCGGCAAAGTGCTGCCGAGTTACAAACGGCTGATTGTCGACGCTCCCCAGGCCGAACGCGAGCGCGCCGAAAAGGTGAATGGGCCGCTCGACGGAATCGCCAAAGCGCTTCGCGACTTGCAGGCCAGCCGCCGCGCCCACT
>JAEUQD010000360.1 GCA_016789925.1 Bryobacterales bacterium
CGAGGATGTCCGCGCCTTCCTGGCTGACACCTCGGAAGACAAACGGCGCGCCGTGATTGACCGGCTGCTGTATTCGCCGGAATTCACCGACAAGTGGACGATGTGGATGGGCGACCTGTTGGGCAACGTCGTCTCGACCACCAATGTGAACCGGCAGATCCAGGGGAGGAACGCGTTCCATGATTGGATTCGCGGCTCCGTCGCCACGGAGAAGAACCTGAAACAGATCACCTGGGAAGCCCTGACGACAGCGGGCAACAACTACGAATCGGCGGACGGCGCGGTGAACTACCTGCTGGCCGGACGGCAGAGCATGGGGCCCGTGCAGGACTGGTACGACCTGATGCTCTACCAGGCGGCGGATCGCTTTCTGGGGATGTCGCATTACGACTGCCTGCTGTGCCACGATGGACGCCGGCACCTGGACGACATCAGCCTGTGGGGCAAATCGCAAATCCGCTTGGATGCGCAGCGACTGGCCGCGTTTTTTTCGCGTGTCGACATCACGGCATTCAGGGATAACACGAGCCCGTATTTCAATAGCCTTACCGTGTCGGACCGGAACACGGGCAACTACGCGCTGGGCACAACCTTCGGGAACCGTCCCAACCGGACGATCGTAGGCACGATCCGCACACTCGATCCCGAGTATCGCGACGGCTCCAAGCCGCAGGGCCGGTATTGGCGGTCGGAATTCGCTGCCTTCGTGACTTCCGATCCGCTATTCGCAGTCAACTTCGCAAACCGCTTGTGGAAGGCACTCTTTAACTACGGCCTCGTGGAGCCGGTGAATGCGCTCGATCCGGCGCGGCTCGACCCCGACAATCCGCCGCCCGCCCCGTGGACGCTACAGCCGTCCCATCCGCGGCTGCTGCAACTGCTTGCGGTCGAGTTGCGGGAAAAGGACTTCAATCTGCGCGAGTTTGTGCGGCTGCTGGTCGAATCTTCCGCGTATCAATTGAGCACACGCTACGACGGCAGTTGGAACATCAGCCAGATTCCGTTGTTCGCGCGCCACTATCCGCGCCGGCTGGAAGGCGAGGAGGTGCACGACGCGATTGTGAAGGCGACGAACGTGTTCCCGAACTACACAGTGGGCGGTTGGGGCGATACGGCGCGCTGGGCCATGCAACTGCCCGACCCGCTGGAACCGCGCTCGGACCGCACCGGGTTGAATTTTATGAACAACTTCCTGCGTGGCAACCGCGATACCATGCAGCGGAGCCAAGCCGGGTCGATTCTCCAGCAACTGGGCCTGATGAACGACGTCTTTGTACTCAACCGGAACAAGGTGGCCGCGTCGACAGCGCTCCGGGCGATCGCGCAGATTACCAACCAGGAAGCTCTCCTGGAGGAACTGTACCTGACGTTTCTGGGCCGGAAGCCAACGGACTACGAACGGTCGCAAGCATTGCCATTTCTCGCCCGCGCCACCACGCAGGCCGCCCGCAACACGGCGGTCGAGGACCTGGCCTGGGTGGTGATGAACAAGGTCGAATTCGTATTCAGTTACTAGGCGGAGGAAACAGGCAATGAGCAACTTCTTCTGGCAGAAACCACAATTCGGGCGGCGCTTACTGTTCAAACACGCTGCGACGGCCGTGGGCGGGTACTTCCTGTCTCCGCTGGACCGGGCAGCCCGGGCGGCGGAACCGATCGGGAAGGCGAAATACTGTATTTTTGTGCTGATGGGCGGCGGGCCGAGCCACGTCGACACGTTTGATCTGAAGGAAGGCGGCTGGCTGCCCACGGCGTTCGCGCCGGCGAGCTTTGAGGGAGTGCGCTGGCCCCAGGGCCTGATGCCGCGCATTGCCGAACATCTGGATTCGGTGGCGCTGCTGCGCTCGGTGCGGTCGAAGGCAGCAGTTCACGAACTGGCTCAGAACTGGATTCAGATTGGGCGCAATCCGGTGGCCAGCACCTCCCGGATCGCTCCGCACATCGGCTCAGTCGTCGCGCGGGAGTTGAGCCCGCAGAATAGCGACAAGACGCTGCCTCCGTTTCTTGCCTTGAATGCCGCGGCCACCATGCCCGCCAACGGATATCTGCCGCCCGAGAACTCGCCGTTTTTTGTGACTCCGGGTGGGACCGGACTTGGCAATACCGCGCATCGCGACGGCACTGCCGCTTTCGACCGGCGCTATGACCTGCTGCTCAAACTGGACGCGGAGGAACGGGCGCTCAACGAATTGGGTCCGGGAACGCGGGAGATGGCACAGTTCAATCTGGCCGCGCGGCTGCTGATGTACAACTCGCGGGTCGACGCCGCCTTCACGTTCGCGGCCGATGAGCGGCTGAGGTATGGCAACAGCGGTTTCGGCAACGCGTGCATCACGGCGCGGAACCTACTTCGCGCGAACCTGGGCGTGCGATTTATCCAGATCAGCGTGGGCGGCTGGGACAATCACGCCAACATCTATACGACGCTGAATCCGGCGAATGCGAATTCGCTGGGCCGCCAGTTTGACACGGGTCTCGGCACGTTGCTGGGCGATTTGAAGAACGACGGATTGCTGCAGGACACGCTGGTGGTGGCGATGGGCGAATTCGGCCGGACAGTGGGAACGCTGAATTCGCAAGGCGGGCGGGACCACTTCCTGCAGCAGTCGGTCTTCTTTGCGGGCGCGGGCATTCGCGGACCGAGGGCGATCGGACGTACGGACAATGCAGGCAGTGTCACTGTTGAAACGGGTTGGGCGCGAGATCGCGATATCCGGCCAGAGGATATCGAGGCAACGATCTATTCCGCTCTCGGCATCGACTGGACGAAAACCGATCCCAATACGCCAATCGGGCGCGCCTTCGAATACGTCCCGAAAATCGACGGCATCGAATACGCGCCCGTTCACGAACTCTGGAGTTAAGAGTTACGGGTTGGTGGTTTGCTGGGTGACGGTTGTCTGGCCGAGGCGCTGTTCCACTTCCGCCAACTGCTTCTTCACCTGGTCGATGTCCGGGGCAGTCGGAGCGAACTGCACGTAGCCCTTAATGTGCTCGACGGCGCCGGCGTAGTCGTTCTTGTTCGCCAGCAGAATCCCCAGCAGGTGTTGTGCCTTGGGCATGCGATGCTGCGTGTCGAGCTTCACCGCCTCGCGCGCGCTCTTCTCCGCGGCGTCCCACTTCTGGAGGTTGTAGTTGGCCACCGAGTTATAGAAAAACGCCTGCGGATACTGGACCGGATTGAGCCGGATCACGCGATCGGTGGTGTCGGCCAACTCCTGCCAATTATTCTCGCCAGCGGCCAGCGCAGCCAGTTGGAGGTACGGGTTGACGTACTTGTTGTCGGCGGCAATGGCTTCCGAGTAGGCTTTGCGGGCATCCGCCGGGCGGTTGGACTGCTGGTGAATCTGGCCGAGCATGTGCCAGGCCACTGCGTACTTCGGATAGAGGCTGACCGCCTTTTCCAGTTCCTTCTGAGCCTCGGGCACCTTCTTCTTCTTCATTTGATCCACGGCCTTTTCATAGGCCTTCCTGGCATCTTTGGGCGCAGCGAGCGTGGTGAAGCTGATGGCGCGGCCTTCGACGCCGGCAATCGAGCGAAGGACGATCACGCCAACATCGGGGTTGTCCAGGATGCGGCGTCCGGAGAGATTCACGATGTCGGAGCGGTATCCGGCGAGATCGGCACGGAGTTCACATCCCATCAGGTCGCGCTCGGAAATGCCGCGGCCGCCGCCGGGTCCTCCGAAGCCTCCGCTCTGCCTATTGGATCCGCCCAGGGGATCGCCAAAGGTGTCGGCGGTTGAACTGACGCTGGCGTCCGCCATCATCGCGGTGTTCTGGCCCAACTGGATACTAAAGCGGCCTTTGGAGTCCGTATACCCTTCGGGCCGGGGCTGGCCGTTGCAGATACGCTCGATCTTGACGGGCTCCGGGGGCGGCGTGCCGTCTTCCATCAACACCTTGCCCGAAAGAAAGATCGGGCGTTGCATGTCGGGGAACTGCTGCTGTTGCTGGCGCGGGTCGAGCGGCCCCTGTTGCCGGTCCTGGCCGGGAAAGCGGCCGGGGCTGGTAGGGGTGGTGGGAGTCGGGGTGGGGCTGGGGGCGGAGGGGGCGGGAGAAGGCGAAGGCGCGGGCGCCTGCGCTTCTTGTGCAGAGAGAATACCCAGTCCGAATATCAGGCCAAGTGCGAGTTTCATGGTAGCTCACCTCCGGCGGCGAATCCGCCAAGTAGCCTCATTGTATGCCAACTGACAAGCCCGTGTTGTAAACAGGTCCACGGGGCGGATCGTTTGCGATGGGAACAAGCGGGCTACAATTTGATAAAGAGAGTTCCATAAATGAAACGAGCCGCAATTTTTTTCCTCTCCGCAGTTTTCCTGGTGACTTCGTGTTCGACTCCGTCGACCAAGACCGCAGAGACCAAGAAAGCCAAGGAACCAGAAAAGCCCGAGCCTGTGGGGGCGATGAAAGCCTTCTACCGGATGTACCAGTCCGCGCGGACTCTTTCGCCGGACGTTGAGGTGATGAAATTGGAGAGCATCTCGATGAATGCGGTGGCCGCCAAGGATGGTCTCTATCCTGCGTGGCGTACGTATTTCGTGTCCGGCTCGCGCCGCGCCGGTAAGGCGTTCACTTATTCGGTGATCGAAGGCGAAGGCCTGTACAAGGAGGTTTTCGGGGGCCACGAAGAGTCGTATGCGGGGCCGAGAGGACAAACCGCTCCCTTTCCCCACCAGGCTCTGAAGATCGACTCCGACGCGGCGTACAAGACGGCCGCGGCCAAGAGCGAGGCCTTTCTGAAGAAGAACCCCGACCTCCCCGTGTTCATGGTGCTGGAGAAGGTGAAGGAATTCGGTAATCCGGTGTGGCGTGTGTACTGGGGCGCCAGCATTGCCACCAGCAGCTACTCCATTTACGTCGATGCCAGCACGGGCGACTATCTAAAGACGATGCACTAGTTGGGAAGGCGCAGGGATTGGTGCGCGAGCAACTGCCAGACGCCACCCTTGTAGCGGAACACGTGAATCCACTTCAGGTGCGCGCCGCCCGCTTTGCCCGACATGATCGTTTCGATGCGCGCCTTGGCCCGCACGATCGCGATGTCACCGTACAGTTTGGCGTCGATGTCGCCATAGTGCTGCACCTTGGTGTACTTGCGCACGCCGTTCGACATGTTGTCGATGAACATTTTCTTGGTGTCGTCGTCGCCGGTGGAGTGCGTATAGAGCAGGTCATCGGCCAGAATCTTCTGGAGGGCGGCGGCGTCGCTCTTGGCGGTGGCTTCAGCCCATGCCCTTTCCGCTGCTTTTACGTCTTCAGGCGTTTTGCCGGCGGCCATGAGCATCAGGGCCGAGGCGAAGGTGAGTCCTACTAGCTTTTTCATTCTTCCGTGATTCTCCTGTCCTTGACAGCATACCCGGAGGCGAAGTGATAAATCACCTGGCCGTCTTCCGGCTTCAGATTCAGGTACTGGTGGACGGCATCGTCAAAGAAAGCTCCGATGCCCGTGGACTGAAAGCCGAGCGCCTCGGCAGCAACGTACAGACGCTGCCCGATCGCGCCGGCTTCGAAGAAGCAGTAACGATAGCCGCGGCCGCCCCATTGCCCGGTGGCTCGCTCGAGATCGGCAACCATGCTGAAGGTGACGCAGGAGTTGCCGGCCAGTTGCTGTTGCAGGCTCAGGCCCGCCGCAACCACCTTCTGGTCGCCCTTCAGCAGTAGATGGAGGGATTCCCGCCCGCAGCGATACACTCCAGGCTCGAGCCCGTCCACCCGGTGAACATAGGCATAGAGCGTCACATACTGCGTACGGCGTAGCGCGCAGGCGACCAACGTCTCGAATTGGGCAAGCGAAATCGTCCGATCGCCGCCTTCAAAGTCGAGCGCCGACCGCCGCCGCCGCACCACCGTGTTGAAAGGCACATCCGAAGCGTAACCGGTGACAGCCACCGGGGGATTGGCGAGTTTGGTCGATTCGTGGATGCGCTCGATCAACGGATAGCCGATGATCTCCGCGGAAAGCGGGTTCGGCGTCGTGGTGTACCAATCGGCCTCGCGCGGTGGTGGCGACAGCGCCGCGATGAGCAGCGGCGCCTCGTC
>JAEUQD010000395.1 GCA_016789925.1 Bryobacterales bacterium
GGGAACGGTGGTGATCTGTTGCGTCTGCATGATGTTACCGATGGTGGCGTTTTCCGTGTTCACCACGGGTACGCCGGCGCTGACTTCCACGGCCTGCTGCACGGTACCGACTTCCAGGGTGATGTCCTGGCGGATGGTGCGGCTGGGCAGGAGCGTCACGCCCTTCACGACATTCGGTTTGAAGCCGGCTGCCTCGATGCGGACGGTGTATTGCCCGTTAGGCAATCCAGGAACCACGTAGTTGCCGGATTCATTGGTCTTGGTTTTGGTTTCGATGCTCGTGCCTTCGTTGGTCACGGTGACATCAGCGCTGGGCACGAAGGCGCCCGAGGCGTCCTTCACCACGCCGACCAAGGTGCTGTTTACGTTTTGCGCCAATAAGAGCGAGCCTGCAAAGAAACAGGCCGCGGCGAGTCGGAATAATTGATGTCTTATGTGCATTCTTAAACCTCCCAATGGGAAACCGATCATTCTCAAAGACCCCTGTCGTCAGGGCAGAGCCAGCTTCTGATAGCACTTTACGGAGCCGAAACGAAGCCGAGATCAAGCCGCCCTGGAACAATGGAATGGCTTGAGAATAGCACATTTGCGAGATTGTGAATGCGGGTCCGGGCGGGTTTGCCCGGACCCCATCGGATCGGCTAGAAGAGGACCTTCAGCCCCAGTTGGACAACACGGTTGTCGATCGAGGTACCGCGAATCCGGCCCACCTGCGCCGGGAAGGAGATGTTCGCGGCGGGATTGCCGAAGCTGGGCATGTTCGGGAAGTTGAAGAATTCGGCACGGAACTGTGTATTGAACCGCTCACCGATCCGGGTGTCCTTGAGGATACTGATGTCGATGATGGTCTGGCCGGGTCCGGTGAGCATGTTGCGGGCGGAGTTGCCGAAGGTGAACGGCTGAGGGACGGCGAACGCCGAGGCGTTAAACCACTGTTCAATGTCCTGGACACCGGAGGGGTACACCTGGGGGCTGATGGCGTCGGCGCGGTTGGCATACCAGCCGGCGGCTGTAGGCGTGAAGCCAACGCTGAAGGGGGTGCCGCTGCGGAGTTGGACGATGCCGGCCAGCGACCAGCCACCGATCAGATAGTTAGCGGCGCCGGCCGAGCCAAGAAACCGCTTGCCGCGGCCGAAGGGGAGTTCATAGGTGGACGAGTAGTAGAGGACGTGGGCGCGAATGGAGTCGCCGATGCCGCGATCCGCGGCAGCGTCGTAGGGATTTTGCGGGGTGCCCACGATGGCGACGTTATCGAGCGTCTTGGTCCAACTGTAGGAGCCCTGAAAGTAGAGGCCGTTGGAATAGCGGCGGGTAACTTCCACCTGGAGCTGATGAGTGATGGCGTTGCCGTTGGTGTCGAGGGCATTGATGTCAGCCCAGGGCTGGAATGGCCGGTTGGACTGGATCGTCCCGGGCACCTGGCGCACCGGCAGGTTCTTGTTATAGACATACCAGGGCACTCGCGTCGCCTTGTTTCCGATGTAGGAGGCGCGGAGGCCGAGGTTGCCCATCAACTCGCGCTCGACGGTGAGGTTCCACTGTTGTGCGTAGGTGTTGGTGAGGTTGCGGTTGACGGCGGTGATGGAGGGATTCGGCGACAGCCGGCCGGCACCGGGAAAGGGATTGGCGAGGGTGAGGCTGGGGGTGTTGCCGGCGGCCGCTTCAAAGGTCTCGGTGAGGAGGAAGGGCGTGTTCTGCCAGGAAAGCTGGCGGATGCCGATGAACACCGGGATGACGTTGTAGAAAATGCCGTAACCGCCGCGCAGGACGGTTTTGTTGTCGTTAAAGGGGCGGTAAGCGAAGCCGATGCGCGGCGCCCAGTTGTTACGGTCCGACGTCATGACGTCGGAACCCCAGCCGTTGGCTTCGGAACCGACATAGGGATATGCTTCGAGCAGGCGGGGGACGGCATTCCGCGGAAGAGCGTTGTTTTCGGTGCGAATGACATAGGCGCCGCGGCCGAAGTCGAAGTTGGCGAACGAACCGTCCCGTTCCTGGGTGACGGTCTGAAGCATGTAGCGGACACCGAGGTTCAGCGTGAACTTGGAGGTGACTTTCCAATCGTCCTGGAAGTAGGCGCCGTAGCGGGAGTTGTAGAGGAGACTCGAGATGAAGGGCGTCTGGCGCGCCGTGGAGACCGGGTAGCCTAGCAGGAAGTCCGCATAGGAGTTGTTGCTGTAGCGGCCGTTGAACGTGAACTGGCCGAACGCGCTGCCCCCAGCGCCGGGATTGGTGGCGACCCGGTTGAAGCCGATGTCGACACCGCTCTTGAAGGTGTGCTTGCCCTTGACCCAAGTGAAATTGTCAGTGATTTGCTGGGTGGGCTGAATGCCGCGCGGGCTGCCACCCGAGTCGCCGATGGAGGCAAAACCAGCGATGGAGACGTTCGGCAGGCCCCCGATGGGCAGAGGCTGATAGAGCGTCGGGAAGATGCTGGCCGGGTTGAAGTCTGTATTCTGGCCGATGCGGATACTGCCGTGCGAGAAGTAGGAGTAGCGGAACTCGTTAAGCTTGGTAGCCGAAATTGTGCTGTTGTAGGTGCCGCTGATGCTCTTGGTGATGTAGCCGCCATCGCCGAAGTTGCCGTAGTTGGGCGGTGTGTTCAGGGCGACGAAGTAGGGGGAGCCCTTGGAGTAGTTGGCGACGAAGGTGAGATAGTTACGGCTGTTGAGGTTGTGATCGACCTTCACCGAGTAGCGGTTGACGTCGATGATATTGCCGACGGTCGCGACGTAGTTCAGACCCGTGCCGGCGGCGCCGGATCCGGGCGTGTTCGGCTGGGGAACGAACTCCAGCAGGCGCTGCGTGCGTGAGTCGATGCGGTTGGCGGGAATGCGGTTATTGGGGAAAGGGTTGTCGGAGAGGGGATCACGAAGGGCGGGAAGGCCGGCGAAGTCTCCCTGGCGCATGGCCGGAGTGGGCATCGCCAGGAACGGAGTGTTGGCGGTCCGCTGGCGCAGCCCTTCGTAGCTGCCGAAGAAGAAGGTCTTGTTGCGGATGATCCGGCCGCCGGCGGTGGCGCCGAACTCGTTGCGGTTAAAGGCGGGTTTAGGCAGTCCAGTGGCAAAAAAATTCTTGGCGGCCAGTTCGCGGTTGCGGTTGAACTGAAAGAGGCTGCCGTGGAACTCGTTGGTCCCGGACTTGGAGATCATCGAGATGGCGGCAGAGCCCTCGTGCTCGGCCTTGGCGTTGTTGCTCTCGATCTTGAACTCCTGGATGGTGTCCACCGAGGGGGTGGTGGACAGAGCGGTGCGGAAGGAATAGGCGGCGCCGCCGTTGCCGGTGTCGTTGAAGTTCACGCCATCCATGGTGAAGAAGTTGCCGCCCCAATGGAGGCTGCCACCGAGTTTCGGGTTCGAGACCGAGTCGGAGGCGTTGCCGGCGGTGATCTGAATCAACCGGTCGAGGGTGCGGCCATTGAGGGGGAGGGTCACGACTGTGTGGGTGTCGACGACGTTGGCGATGGAGGAAGTTTCGGAATTCACCACCGGGGGTGCGGCGGTGACTTCGATACTTTGCTCGACCGCGCCGGGTTCCATGACGAAGTCCGTGCGGAGGCTGGCGTTCAGCAGCAGGCGGACCTGCTTCACTTCGGCGGCCTTGAAGCCCGAGGCTTGCACGCGGATGGAGTAGGCGGCGGCGGGAAGGTTGGGGACGATGTAGTCGCCTTCCGCCGAGGTGACGGTTTCAGTGGTGAGGGCAGTTCCAATATTGGTGACGCGGACCTGGGCATTGGCCATGACCGCGCCGGAGGAGTCGCGAACCGTGCCGAGGAGCGTGCCGGAAGTGACCTGTGCGGAGAGGGCAGAGGCGGAAAGCAAGCAAGGTAAAAGGAATCGAAGCATAAATCTCCTGAAGAGTGTATTCTTTAGAAGATTGTAACATTTGAACTTAATGAATGGATCGACGGAGGGCTAGAACCAGCGCTTGCACCAGTCCTTCGACTTGGCGGGCGACTTCCTGGAAGACCTGCTCGCTGAGGCGGAACGGGTCGCGGACGTTCCAGACAAGGAGTTGACCGCCGAAGCCGGAGGGCATGG
Source organism: Bryobacterales bacterium (assembly GCA_016789925.1). Classification (GTDB taxonomy): domain Bacteria; phylum Acidobacteriota; class Terriglobia; order Bryobacterales; family Bryobacteraceae; genus JADLDI01. The sequence goes on from JAEUQD010000395.1 coordinate 4,041, forward strand.
GGAGCCCGCTCATGTTCACAATCAGATCCCAGGGCTGGAAGGGGGCATCGGCCATGCTCTTGGGGTGCTGATCGGAGATGTCGATGCCCCAGTCCTTCATGGTCTTCACGGTGAGGGGGTCAACGAAGCTGATGGGTGACAGGCCGGCGCTGGCGACGTCCATGACGTCCGCGCCGTATTTGCGGGCGAAGCCTTCGGCCATCTGACTGCGGCAACTGTTCCCGATGCAGAGAAAGAGGACCTTGCGCTTGGCGGGGGCGATGGGGGATTCAGAAGGGGCCGGCGCGGCGGAAGAAGCGGGTCCGCGCTTTAGTCGCGACATGCCTTCATTTTCTCTAAAAAGAGCGTTTGGAGGCGGCGGTCGGCAGTGAGTTCGGGGTGAAAGGTGGCGGCGAGGTGTCTTCCCTGCTCTACCAGGACGGGGGTGCCATCGTGGGAGGCGAGGGTCTTGACTCCGGGTCCGGCGCGGCGAATGATGGGCGCGCGGATGAAGACGGCTTCCAGGTCCGTCTGATCGGGGAATTGCAGGTGGCTGACATGGCTGTGCACCTGGCGGCCGTAGGCGTTCCGCTCAACGGTCATGTCCATGAGGCCGAGCGACTCCTGTTGCGGGTGAAGCACTTCGGAGGCGAGCAGGATGGCTCCGGCGCAGGTGCCGAAGATAGGCTTGGCGAGGCCGAACTGGCGGAGGGGTTCGAAGAGGTTCTCCAGGCGGAGGAGCTTGAGCATCGTCGTGCTTTCTCCGCCTGGGATGACCAATCCATCGATGAGGCTTAGCTGGTTGGCTTGG
>JAEUQD010000030.1 GCA_016789925.1 Bryobacterales bacterium
CAATTCCTGGGCGCGGCGCCAGCAATCTTCAAAGAGCCCGTGCATGGCCTCGGCCATACCGGGATGGTCGAAGAGGACGGCGGTCCAGGTGGGCTTGGTGACGAGGGGGTCAAGCAGGGCGACCATGCCGCGTTTGCGGTCTAAGACGGCGAGTTTCATGGGGAGGGAAGGGAGATGCCGGACGGCGATGCCGGCGTTCTGATACTCGGCGAGGCGCTGGCGGTGGATGTCGTCGAGTGTGTCGCCCTCGAGCAGGATGCGGACGGCGACGCCGCGGAGGCGCGCGTCTTTGACAAGCTGCTCATCGAGGGGGTCGACGGCATAGGGGGGCCGGGAGAACTCGATATACTCGCTTTCCGACGCGGCGATCATCTTCCGGTATTGGGCGGCGATCTGGCCGGGGTCGGCCACGATGCGGAGATAATCGAGAGTGCCTCTGCCTTCCTGCGCTTCGGAGTAGGCTTGATTGAGGTCCTCGACGAGGGCATCGGCGACGCGGCTTTGCTCGGCGAGTTCGACGCGGAGTTGGTCGTTGCGGCGGGCGATGAAGTTGGGGATGGCGAGCCCGGGCTCGATGGCGGAAAACAACTTGGTTTTTTCCTGAACCACCTGGGCAAAGCCTTTTTCGGCGAGGCTGTCGAGGACCTCGTAGATCTTCTGGCGGGGCACGTTGGATCGCGCGGCCAGTTCCAGTGCTTTGAATTTCGGGTGGCCGATCAGCACCATGTAGGCGCGGGCCTCATAGGCGTTCAAGCCGATTTGCTGGAGACGGCGCCAGAAGCGCTGGAAGTCGAGGTCCTGTAATTCCCGATCCATAAAACTGACTAAAGAGAACATCACACTTCGGGCTTTCATGCAACTGGGGTCGGCCGATTCTATACTGAAGCTCATGACCCATGAACAGGCGGCATTCCTGTTGGAGCAGTATTTGACGGATCTGGGATACGAAACATTGGTGACGCGGAAGACGTTTGCGGCCCTACCAGACGGGGGCCACGCATACCGTCCGGACCCCGTAACGCGCACAGCCGGGGAGACTGCCTGGCACATCGCGCTCTCGGAGGAATGGTTTCTGCGGTCGCTGCTGAATGGCGAGTTCGGCATGCCGGACGAGCAAGCGCCCGCCGATACGAGCACGGCGGCGCTCGTGGCGTATTACGAAGGGACGGTGGCGCCGCTGCTGAACGAAGTGAAGTCGATGCCGGCGGAAAAGCTGGCGGCTCCGCTGGATTTCTTCGGTATGTTCCAGAACGCGGCGGTGACGTATCTGGGGTTCATGCTTAGGCACTCGATTCATCACCGAGGGCAGTTGGCGGCCATGTTGCGGAGCGCGGGAGGAAAAGTTCCGAATATCTATGGCGGGAGCGCCGATGAACCGATGATGTAGGCGCGGATGAATCGCAGGCGATTTGTCAGCGCGGGACTGGTGGGGCTGACGGCGAAAGCCGAACGGCCGCTCGCGGGTGGGTTCGTCGACTCATCGATGGAGATGGGACACCGGCTGCGGGACCGGGAGGCGAAGGCGCGGCCGCGGGAGACGGTGACGGTCCCTGTCGTGATTGTGGGCGGGGGCATGGCGGGCTTGTGCGCGGGCTGGCGGCTGTTGAAGCGCGGGTTCGGGGACTTCGTCATTCTCGAAATGGAGCAGCAGGCGGGCGGGAATTCGCGCTGGGGTGAGAACGAGATTTCGGCATACCCGTGGGCGGCGCACTACCTACCGGTGCCAAGCCGGGGCGAAGGGCGGCTGGTCCACGAATTGATGGAAGAGTTGGGGGTCTACCAGGACGGGCATTGGGAGGAGCGCCATCTGTGCCATTCGCCGCAGGAGCGGCTGTACCTGCACGGACGCTGGCAGGAGGGTCTGGAACCGGAGATCGCGGCGACGCGGGCCGACAGGCAGCAGTACAAGCGGTTCCACGAGCAGATGGCGGAGTTCGAGGCCAGCGGCGAATTCGTGATCCCGACGGAACGAGGTCACCGGAAGCGGAGAGAATGGGACCGGCTGTCGATGACAGCGTGGATGCAGGGGAACGGATACGACTCGAAGTATCTGCACTGGCTGGTGGACTACGCCTGCCGCGACGACTACGGCGCGCGCGCGAAGGACACGTCGGCCTGGGCGGGGATACACTACTTTGCGGCGCGGGGCGAGCAGGAAGACAAGGGTCCGCTGACATGGGCGGAAGGCAACGGGTGGATCGCGCGGCGGCTGATCGAGAAGGTGCGGAAGCAGTTGCGGACAGGCGCGATGGTGCAGAGCGTACGACAATCCGGGAGGCGCCAGCGGATCGAGACGGCGACGACGGTGTATGAGGCGGAGATCGTAATTTGGGCCGCGCCCGCGTTCCTGCTGCCCTATGTGATGGAGGAGGCGCCACGACTGGGAGCAGAGTACTCACCCTGGATTACGGCGAATCTGACGCTCGACCGTTGGCCCGAGGAAGCGGGCTTGCCGGTGGCATGGGACAACGTCATCTACGGGTCGCCCGCGCTGGGCTATGTCGTGGCCACGCACCAGAGCCTGCGGACGCGCCTGGAGCGGACCGTCTGGACCTACTACTGGGCGCTGGCCGACGGCAGTCCCCAAGAGAACCGGCGGCAGTTGGTGGAACGCCCGTGGAACTATTGGAAAGAGGCGATTCTGAGCGACCTGGAGCGCGCGCACCGCGACATCCGCCAGTGTGTCACGCGGATCGACATTATGCGGATGGGCCATGCGATGGTGCGGCCCGAGGTTGGGTTTCTGTTCTCGGAGGAGCGGGAACGGCTGGCGCGCGCGGAGGGGCCGTTCCTGCTGGCGAATTCGGATGTCAGCGGCCTGTCGATCTTCGAGGAGGCGCAGTACCGGGGCGTGGGCGGGGCGGAAAAAGCATTGCGGAGGCTGGGCCGCGGGGGATAATGGCGGTGATGTACCACTATGATCCGGTGACAGCCCTGGAAGAGCTGAACGAAGACGCGACACTACCCAACCCGGTGCATATCCGCGATATGATCCTGCGGCGAAACCTGACGCCGGAACGAGCCCTGGAACTGAACCGCGAGTTCCAGGAGTATCAACGGCTGTTTGGCGAGGTCTTGCAGCGCGGCAAGACGCTGTTGGGAGAATTGGCCGAAGCGCCGCCGAAGTGATTAGCGGAACTTGCGCAGAACAGCGAGCAAGCGGCCCTGCACTTGCAGATCGGTGGCCGGGACCATGATCGGACTCATCGCCGAGTTGGCCGGTTGCAGGCGTACGGTCTCGCCCTCGCGGTAAATCCGCTTGAGCGTGGTTTCCGAACCGTTGACCAGCGCAACGACGACTTCGCCGTCGCGGGCCTCAGCGGTGCGCTCAATCAGGACGTAGTCGCCGTCGCAGATGTGGTCGTCAATCATCGATTCGCCGCGCACCTGAAGCGCATAGGTGTCGCGGTCGCCGGTAAAATCGGTGAAGTTGAGCGTCTGGCGACCTTCGTAGGTTTCCACGGGAGCGCCGGCGGCAATCCTGCCCTCGAGCGGAATTTCGTAGGCCGATTCCACCTGGCTGCCCTGCATTTCCCGAAAGTAACGCGGCGCCAGTTCGAGCGAACGGCTATGGTTATAAGAGCGCTTCAAATAGCCTTTCGACTCGAGGATAGAGA
>JAEUQD010000459.1 GCA_016789925.1 Bryobacterales bacterium
TTGGATGGGAGCGCCCATGGCGGCCATCATGAGGGCGGCGTCGTTGGCGGTGCGGGTCATGGGACCGACGGTGTCGAGGGACCAGGCGAGGGTTGCAGCGCCGGAGGTAGGCAGCAGGCCGTAGGAGGGTTTGAAACCGGCGATGCCGCAGACGGAGGCAGGGAAGCGGATGGAACCGCCGGTATCGGACCCGAGGGCTCCGAGACACATGCCGGCAGCGACGGCGATGGCCGAGCCGCCGGAACTGCCGCCGGGGGTGCAGGCGGGATTCCAGGGGTTACGGGCGACTTCGAAGGCGCTGGTTTCGGCCGTGTAGTTGTAGGCGAACTCGTCCATGTTGGCTTTGCCGATGAGGATGGCTCCGGCGGACTTGAGGCGGGCGACGACGGCGGCATCGTGGGAGGGAACGCGGTCCGCCCATTGGCGGGAGGCGGCGGTGGTGCGGATGCCGGCGGTGTCGTAGAGGTCCTTGAGAGCGATGGGGATGCCGTGGAGCGGGGTGTTGGAGGGTTTGAGCGCGCGAGCCTGGGCGCGGGCCTGTTCGGCGGTGACGGTGATGAAGGCGTGGAGGGAGGGGTTGAGCTTGTCGATGCGGCGGAGACAGGCTTCGACGAGTTCGGTGGGGGTTAGTTTGCGGCGGCGGAGGAGGGCGCGGGCCTCGGTGAGGGAGAAGTCGGCGGGGTCGGCGGCCAGGGCCTGGGAGGCGGCGGCGAGAGAGAGGGAAAAAGCTCGACGGCTCAGCATGGTACCGATTGTAGCGACGTGGCGCGTATCATAAAGAAAGGCGGGCAAATGACGACAGCTTGGCTGGTGCTATTGCTGGCGGTGAAGCTTTATCTGAAAGACGGCGGCTACCAGATGGCGCGCGAATACCAGGTGCAGGAGGATCGCGTACGGTATTACTCGACCGAACGTGGCGAGTGGGAAGAGATTCCGCTCGACCTGGTGGATTTGAAGAAGACGAAGGCGGAGGAAGAGGCGATTGCAGCGACGCGGAAAGAGACGCTGGCCGCCGATGCCGCCGAGGATGCCGCCGAGCGGGAGCAGGCACGACAGATTGCGCGCGTGCCGATGAACGCGGGTATTTATTGGGTGAAAGGACAGGAACTGGTTCCGTTGAAGCAGGCTGAGACCAAGGTGGTGACGAACCGGAGGCGGTCGATTCTGAAGGCGTTGTCTCCGCTGCCGATGGTGGCGGGGAAGGCGACGCTGGAAACCGATGGTCCGGCTTCGATCAACCTGATTCGCGGGGAGCGTCCGGAGTTCTTCATGCGGCTGTCGATGGACGAACGGTTCGGGCTGGTGAAGTTGACGTTGAGTAAAGAGCAGAACCGGATCGTGGAACGATGGACGATTGTGCCTGTGTCGAAGGAACTGATCCAGGAACACGACGCGGTGGAGACGTTCCGGCAGCAGGTGGACGATGGGTTATACAAGATCTGGCCGCAGAAACCGGTGCCACCGGGCGAGTATGCGTTCATCCAATGGACAGAGGGTAAAGGGAACACGCAGGTCTGGGATTTTACGTTGAAGGACGCCGTGAAGCAGTGAGTCCGCAACCGCTGGTAAGTATTGTCACTCCCAGCTACAACATGGCGCGGTTTCTGCCGGAGACCATTGAGAGTGTGCTGTCGCAGGACTATCCGCATGTGCAGTTGATTGTGATGGACGGCGGGTCGACGGACGGGACGGTCGAGATTCTGAAGGGCTATGGGGACCGGATCGAGTGGGTTTCGGAGAAGGACGGCGGGCAGTCTGACGCGGTGAACAAAGGGTTCGCTCGGGCTCGCGGCGAGATTTTCACGTTTCTGAACGCCGACGATGTGTATCTGCCGGGGGCGGTTCGGGCGGCGGTGGAGGCGTTCCAGGCGCATCCGGAAGTGGGTGTTGTGTATGGAGATGCGTGGTACACGAACGAGGAAGGCCAGCCCATCAAACGGTATCCGGTAGATCCGTACGATTATGACCGGTTGGGTACGCTGTGCTTCATCTGCCAGCCGGCATCGTTTCTACGCGCCAGTGTGTGGGCGGAAATGGGCGGATTGAACCGCGACCTGCACCTGACGCTCGATTACGACTTGTGGTTGCGTGTGGCGAAGAAATATCCGTTGTTGAAGATCGACCGGTTTCTGGCCAACTCACGAATGTACATGGACAACAAGACGCTGGGGCGGCGTGCCGAGTGGTTCCGGGAGATCGCTCTGATCACGAAGCGCCATCGCGGGTATTTGCCGCTCAACTATCTGTACGGGTACGCGGGGTACGTGCTGTACAAGGAAGACGGGTTTTTCGAGTTGTCGCAGCCGTCGATTCCGAAGTATCTGCTCACGCTGGGAATGGGGATCTGGTACAACCCGTGGAAGCCGCACCGGTTTTTAGGTGAATGTTTTGGGTCAATCGGGCTGGCGTATCGTATGCTGATGCAGAAGTGGACAAGTTAGGGAACATGCAGGCGATGTGGATGTTCTGGCTTCGGGTGGCGGTCGTGCTCTATTCGGTAGGGCTGCTGCACGCGATTCTGACGGTGCTGCGGAGGGAACCGACGTGGTTCCGTCCGGCGCTGGCGGCGTTTGTGGGGGGCACGCTCCTGCACATGGTGGCGATCGTGGAGTTGTGGATGTTCATGGGGCATCTGCCCGCGGACAATTTCTTTGAGTCGGTGTCGCTGTGCGGGTTTCTGATCGCCGTGTTCTATCTGGTGGTGTATTGGCGGTACCAGTTTGCTTCTCTGGCGGTGTTCCTGTTTCCGCTCGTGTTTCTGATGGCGCTGCTGGGGGCAACGGAGATTCCAGTGGCGCGGTGGACAAGCGAAAGTGTGCGGGATACGTGGCTGCTGACGCACGTGGCGATGGTGATGTTGGGGTATGCGGCGCTGTTGGTGACGGCGCTGGCGTCGCTGTTCTACCTGATGCAGGAGCG
>JAEUQD010000468.1 GCA_016789925.1 Bryobacterales bacterium
GCTGACCCGCCTCGCCCTCAACAACATCCGGGAGATTCTCACCAATCCCGACGCTTCGCCCTCCGTTCGCCTCAAAGCCGCCCTCGCCGTCCTCAAACAGGACTGGAAGCTCCCCAATTCGACAGAATTCGACACAAATTCGCAAGAATCGGAGTCCCTGCGAAACGAAACGCCCCCGGAATCCCCGGAGCCTCAACAACCGGTCCGGAGTGAAAAAATCGGCCGCAACGAACCCTGCCCCTGCGGCTCCACGCTCAAATACAAACGCTGCTGCGGTAACCCCGTACGACCCCATTCGACACATTTCGACAATGCGTCGCCAGTGGAATCAACAACTTGCGAAACGAAATAGCCCGCCAGCCTGCGTCAGCCGGGAGCGGCGCTTTAGGCTCGCTGGGCGCACGCTTCCGCGATCGACTCCAGGTGCCGGTGGTCCGTCCCGCAACAGCCTCCCAGCACGGTCAACTGCGGCAGCCTCCGCCGCAGTTCGGCATACTGCGCCGCCAGTTCCTGCGGATCCCCGGCGTCGAGGTCCGGAGATTCGTTCAGCTCGGCGTGGCTCCGGCGCGAGGCATTGGCGCGCAAGCCGCGCAAACGCCCGGTCCACTTCTTCCCCTCCCGGAGCGTGCCGGCAAAGTGCTCCGGATGCGCGCAATTCAGCATGTAGTAGCTGGGATAACTGCTGGTCGCCGCATCCACCTGCGCAATGGCTTCGCCCAACGGCTGCCCGCTCGGCAGATGTCCGTCCGTTTCCACCGTGAACGAAATCGCCACCGGCATCTCATGCCTCTTCGCCGCCCGCGCAATCCCGATCGCCTCCTCGGCGTAATTCAGCGTCATCGCGCTGGCCATGTCCGCGCCGGTCGTGGCGATCGCAGCCACTTGGTCGTCGTGATACCCCTCGGCTTCCTTCTCGCTCATCCGGTTCGACGCCACATAGCCGTCGCCCCGCGGACCCACGCACCCGCTGATCACCACCGGATAGGGATGCTCCATCTCCTCGCGAATCTCCTCCAGCATCGCGATGGCAGTGCGATTGATGCGCGTCAACTCCTCCCGCGAATAGCCCAGCTTCTCCGCCCAATCGGGGTTCGCCCGCCACGTCACGCTCTCCAGAAGGAAACCCGCCCGGAAACGCCGCGCCAGTGCGGTGTAGGGACGAAAGTACGCGCGCAGCGCGGCGATGCCCTCGGCATTACTCAGCAGAGGAAACGATGCAAACTCCGGCAACTCGATTCCCTGGTGAAAGATGAGTGTGGTCTCCATCCCTCCGTCGGTCAGAAAAAGCTGCCCATTCAATTGCGGCAGTGCGCGGCGGTACCCGGTCATAGTTCTCTTGAAGCCCCTTACAAGAAGGAACGCGAAAACGCCCGCTGGTTCCGCTCAGTTGCTCACAATCGACCCGTTGCTGAACCGCTTCGGACCGAAATTGCCGCCTTCGAGGGAACACGGATACTTAGCGGCCAGCTTTTCGTTGATGTCCACGCCTAAACCCGGACCTTCGCGAATGTACAGATAGCCGCCGCGAATCTCCGGCGTTCCAGGGAAGACCTCGCGCAAGGCGTCGCTCGCCAGGAATGCCCCTTCCTGAATCCCGAAGTTGGGCGAAGCCAGGTCCAGGTGCGCGTTCGCCGCGTGACCCACCGGCGACAGATCTCCCGGAGCGTGCCATGCCGTCCGCACGTTGAACCACTCGCCCAGCGTCGCCAGTTTCCAGGCGGGCGTCACGCCGCCGATGGCCGGAATGTGCACCCGGATGAAGTCCATCAGCCGGTCGGTAATCAGGTCCGCGTAATCGTGACGGTTCACGAACTTCTCGCCGATCGCGATGGGCACACTCGTCTGCGGTCGCAGCACTTTCAGATAGCCGATGTCTTCCGGATAAAACGGATCTTCGAAGAAGTACGGGCGCAGCGCTTCCAACCGCTTGATCATCTGGATGGCGACGATCGGCGGCAACTGCCCGTGCAGGTGCTGCATCAGTTCCACCTTGTCGCCCACCGTCTTGCGCACATGCTCGAAGATGCGCGGGATCTCGCGGCCCCATTCGTCCGGATCGATCACGTCCCCGGTGCCTAGCGCGTTCCCCATCGCCATGCCTTCCACGCCGGGAGTAGGGTCGACCCGGTTCCCCCGATAATTCAGGCGCACATGCCGGAAGCCGCGGGCCAGCGCTTTCTGCACGCCGTCCACCATCTCCTCGCCGGTGTTGCCGCCGGCATCGGCATAGCATTGCACCGCGCCGCGGGTCCGTCCGCCCAACAACTGGTAGAGCGGCATGCCCGCGCGTTTGGCCTTGATGTCCCACAGCGCCATGTCGATTCCGCTGATCGCATAATTCTCTGCCGGCCCGCCGCGCCACAGCCCGCTCGCCTGCATCCCGTGATACAGATCCTCCACCATGTCGGCATCCTTACCCACGACAAATGGCTTCAGGTACTTGTCGATATACGCCAGAATGGCGCCGGGACGGAACACAAACGACGCGCAGCCCAACCCGTACAGCCCCGGTTCGCTGGTCTCGACTTTGGCGATCACCAGCCGTTGCATCGTCGTGAAAGTTCCGTTGGCGTACGGAGGATTGGTCAGAATCACCCTGACATTGGTGATCTTCAGCGGCGGCAACCCGCGGGTCGCCTGCTGGTAAGCCTGGGTCCGGAAAATGTCTCGTCTGCGCATGGCGTCAGTTCTCCACGATCCCGCCCTCGCGCCGCCGCTTGGGTCCGAAGTTTCCCGCGTCTTCCGGCAGCGGATAGCGCGCCGCCAGTGTCTCGTTGATGTCGATCCCCAGGCCCGGCGTGTCCTTCACCGACATCATCCCGTTCCTGATCTGCGGACACCCGGGGAACACCTCCTCGACTGCTTCGCCGAAGACGATTCGCTCCTGGATGCCGAAGTTCGGAACGGCCAGATCCAGATGCGCATTCGCGGCGTGGCCGATGGGCGACGTATCCCGCGGCGCATGCCAGGCGGTCCGTACACCGTGCCATTCGCACAGCACCGCAAGCCGCCGCGCCCGCGTAATGCCCCCAATGTAGGACTGATGAACGCGGATAAAGTCGATCAGCCTTTCTTTGATCAGCCCGACATATTCGTGGTTATTCACAAACTTCTCGCCAATCGCGATTGGGACCGTCGTCGCCTGGCGCAGCCTCGGCATGAAGCCAATCTCCTCGGGGTAAAACGGATCTTCGATGAAGTACGGCCGGTAGGGCTCGATGCGCTTGATCATGTCGATGCACTCGGCCGGGTGCAGCTCTCCGTGGATGTCGTGCAGCAGTTCCACCTCGTCGCCGCACACTTTTCTGACATGAGCGAAGAGTTTCGGTGTTTCGCGCACATACCGCGAACCGTCCTGCATCCGGGCGGTCGGCAGGCCGCGCGTGGCGTCGGTCAACGTCGACTCAGTCGCCGGAACCGTCGTGTTCGACAATTCAATCCGGATGTGCCGGAAGCCTTCGGCCATCAGCCGCTGCACGCTCGCCGCGCACTCCTCCGCGTCGCGCCCGGCCGCATGAGCGTAGCATTGCGCGGCCGCCCGCATCCTCCCGCCGATCAACTGGTACACCGGCATCCGCGCCCGCTTACCCAGGATGTCCCAAAGCGCCATGTCCACGCCGCTGATGGCATTGTGCAGCACCGGGCCGCTGCGCCACAGCGAGCTCGCATTCATCCCGTACCACAGGTCCTCGATGTGCGCCGGATCGCGGCCAATCACGTACGGCTTGATGGAGTGTTCAATGGCCGCCACCACCGCTTCCGGCCGCAGGGTAAACGTTGCGCAACCCACGCCATACAGCCCCGGCTCCGACGTCTCCACTTTCGTTACCACCATGCGCGTATACGCCTTGTCCTGGAAGCCGGGAAACGGCGGGCACGTCGTGATCACACGCACATTGGTGATCTTCAACGCGGGCAATCCGCGCGTGGCCTGACCATATAAAGCACTCGCGGCGACTCCCGCCGCGCCAACAGCGCGAAATGTGTCTCTCCGGGTCATAGTCCTCCAGTATATGAGCCCTGATTCGTTCTACTCGGCAATCCGTCTACGGGAGTGGGGCGACGCGTTTGCGGGTGGCCTGTTCGAACGCGTAGGCCAATCCGATGAGTTTGGGTTCAGCGCAGGCCATGGCGGTGAAACTGACGGCGTAGGGGACGGGCTTGGGCTCGAAACCCGCGGGGAACGGTTGGCGGCTGGGGTTGGGGACGAAGCCGAAGGGGACTATCACTGTCGGATAGCCGGGCTTGGCAGCGATGTCGTAGCCGCCCGAGCCTGGAAAGAGCACGGCATCGAGGTTGTGCTGCTTCATCACGGCGTCGATGCCTTCCGTTCCGGCAAGCCGGATGTCCTTGGCGCGGTCAGCCTCGTAGCGGGCGCGGTCGGCCTCGACGTCCATTTCGTCGGAAATGTCCAGGCGCGATTGCCCATAGCGGATCGCTCCGGCCTTGGCGTGGGCGTTGTTCCATTCGCGCAGTTCCGTAAGGGTCTTCACCGGCGCCAGCGGACCGAGGCTCGCCAGCCACGCGTTGAAGTCGCGCTTCATCCCGTACTTGAAGACGATCGAGCAGTTCTGGTCTTTGCCCTTGGCGGCGTCGGCGCCCCCGCAGGTATTCCAACCGCGGAGTTGGGCCAAGCTGGGAATGTCGGCGGGATCGACAATGACGGCGCCCTGGGCGCGGAGGACGGCGATCGCTTCTCCCATCAGCTTCTTTTCCGCCTCGCCGAGACCACCGCCACCGGAGGCCATCCGCTCGTAGTAGTATGCGCGCGGGATGCCGATGCGTGCCCCTTTGAGCGCGTCTTTCTTCAGGAATCGCGTATAGTCGCGACCCGGAGGCGGCGTGCAGCGGGTAGTGGCGGAGTCGTTGGCGTCGGGCCGCGGGCTTTCGAGGGCGCCCAGGAAGATGGCTGCGTCGGTGACGGTACGGGCCATGGGTCCGGGGGTGTCCTGATCGGCGGTGATCGGAATGACTCCATAGCGGCTGATACGTCCCACGGTGGGCTTGATCGCGGCAAGCATCAAGACCTGGGCGGGTCCGAGAATGGAGCCGGAGGTTTCCGTGCCGACGTTGGCCGCCCAGAAACTGGCGGAGGTTCCGATGCCGGAACTCGATCCGCCGGCGGTGAGAACGGGGCGGCCATCGGCGTCGGGACGCGGGTCGCGCCGGGGGTCGTAGGGATTGAAGGCGAAGCCGCCGACCGCGTTGTAGGTGTTGGGCATGGGCGTGGGCGAACCGCCGACCCAGTTGGCTAGTTCGGTCAAACCTGTTTTGGCAAGGATGATGGCGCCGGCATCGCGCAGGTTGCGCGTGAGCGTGGCGTCGTAAGGCGGCTTGAATCCAGCGAAGGCGAGCGCGCCGCCGGTAGTGGGCATGTCGGTGGTGTGGATGTTGTCTTTCAGGGCGATGGGGATGCCGTGGAGCGGCCCGCGGAGTTTGCCGAGGGCGCGCTCGCGGTCGAGACGGCCGGCTTCTTCCAGCGCGTTGGGATTTATATAGAGGGCGGCGTTAAGGTGATCTTCGTGGATGGCGATCCGTTCGAGGTAAAGGCGGACCAGTTCCCGCGAGGTGACGCGCTTGCGCCGAAGCGCCTCCTGCATTTCCGGGATCCCGGTCTCGACAACGGTGAACCGCGGCGTTTGAGCCGGAAGGGAACCGGCCAGCAGCGTCAGCAGGAGGGCAGCTTTCATCGAAGGCATTGTAACGCGGCGATTTCGATTGACTTCCCGCCGCGACTTCAATAGACTCCTCCCCAGACAATTATGGCCAGCATCAAACTAATTGACGGTCTTAACCTCGACTTTACGCCGAATCCGGTGTCGAGTTTTGAAAAGTACCTCGTAACTCCGGGTATCGAGTTTGTCCCGGCAGCGGCCTTTGCCGCCTCCTGGACGAAGAAGCTGTCTGAGGTAGGCACGGAAGCGGTGACGGCCGGGCTGTCGTTCAAACAGAAGGTCGAGTTAGGCAGCGGTGTGCCCGAGTTGACGGTGACTGCCGGCGTGCGCGCGCGGACGGCTGTGTTCGCCAAGGCGGGTAAAGACATCTTCGCGGGCGAATTTCTGGGCGATGAAGTGAAGACGCCGGCGGGAAAGGCCTACGTATCCTTCGGATTTGAGGCGAGGCTGGGGGCGGGAGTCAGCGAATCGGTGAACGACCTAACCTTCGGCGTGGACGCCAACGGGACATTGCAGGCCGACTGCTATGCGCTGTGCGACCAGTCCGACACCCTGGCGAAGGCCGTCCAGGGAGTCCTCGAGAACTTCATCATTGCGGGCGATCTGAACGATCTGAAGGCCATGCCCGTTGGCTCGATCTTCTCGGCGGCGGGCAAAGGTAGTTTCAAGGTGTCGGGCGGCCTGAGTGTCGATTTCGGGCCCAACCCGATGGCGCTGCCAACGCCGCCGGGAGTCCTGCCGGCGAAGCTGAAGGCGGGCGGGAGCGCGGGCATCAGCGCATCGGTGAAGGTGAGCGGCGAATACCAGATTCGGGCCCGGAAGACCGCGGAGGGCGTGGTGCGGCTGGGGTATCACAAGCGGCGGGCCAGCGAGGTCAATGTCGAGGTGTCGGCCAGTGCCGGCGTGGACCTGACGGTCGGAAAGACCAGCCTGATCGAGAAGCTGATGCAGTCCATCGTTCCGGACGAGGACTTCCAGGAAACGATGGACCAACTGTCGGGTGACGGGCTGAGCAATGATGCCCGGAAAGCGATTGACGACGCGCTCGCCGCCAGTATCGACAGAAGCCTGTCGGTGTCGCTGACGGCGGCCTTCAACCGGCTGAAGTCGGGTGATGCGGCGTTCTTGTGGGACATTGAACTGGACCGGCTGAAGGCCGATGGCCGCGACGCGGTCAACGCCGCGCTGGATGGCAATCTGGTTCCGCTGACGTCGATGGAGGAGCATCTACCCGAAGGAATCACGCTGCGGAAGAGTGTGTTCCAGGAGGTTCGGCGGAAGAAGACCACGATCAAGGTCAACCTGCTGGGAATCCTGAACTACATTTCGGTGAGCGAACTGATTGTGAAGGGCCGGGTACTGTTCGAGCCCCTCACAGGCACGCTGGTGGTGACCGATGCGGCGACCGCGAATACGATCTCGGCGGTGACGAAGCCGCTGGAAGCGGACGGTGAGAAACTGCGGCAACTGATGGCGCAGTGCGTGCTGGTGACTGCGTCGTACCGGGCGGCGAACGCGAGTGGCCCCTTAACTCTGTCCTCGGGACAAACGTTTTTCGAGTTCCACCGCAAGACAAAACGCGACCAGATGAAGGACTACCTCGACGCCGTCCAAGGGATGGGCCTGATTACGAAGGAAGAGAAGACGACGATGCTCGACCGGCCCGACTATGGCCCGAGCACCATCTTGCTCGAAGCCGACTACGACGACGCTCTCTGCGCCCGGCTGTTTCTCGATGCCAAGGGTAAGCCGAGAAAGATGGACGAGTACGAAAGCGCGGGACGTCTGGCGATCCGCGCATTGACCGAGGATGACGACGACCAGAGCTACCGGTCCATCCCAATGACGAACGACACTCTTTGGAAGAAGATGCGCGCCGCCGGCCAGCCAGGCATCGGTGCCACTCTGCCGCCCGCGCTCAGAAACGACGTGAGCAAGTTGGGAGCGATCATCGCGGACTACTCAGTGATTGTCTGGTGGGCCAAGACCATGCAGGAAACCGGAAAGGAAGTAGAGAAGATGCGGGCGTTTCTGAAGGCCAATCCGAACGTCGACCTGCGGCACGACAACAGCTTCAAGCGGCTGCGCAACGAATTGGCGGATCACCTCGGCAAGGTCGCCAAGGATACGAAGACGCAGTTTGGCGAACCCTGGGGCTTGCTCGCGATGGCCAATGTCGTGAAGGGCGAGGCGACCGTTTCGGCATTGATCAACGCGCGGGAGTTCACGCTCGACGTCAAGACGGAGCGGGCTCTGGGAAGTGCCGCGTAATCCAGTCGCTACTTCTTGTTCTGCCGGGCGGCGAGGACCCGCTGCGAGATGAGGTCGTAAAGCTGGTCGCGGACTTTGCTGTCCTTGAACTGGAAGTCGTAGCGGCTGCCTTTGTAGGGGCGGACGCGCATTTCTTTCTTGCGGCGCGACAATTCACGAATCTCGGCGTACTTCCAAGTGCGGGATTGACGCGCATCCGAAAGCGACTCGAAGGCGAGTTCAGAGTCTTTGATGAAGAGTTTGCCTTCCTGGTCTCCGTTGCGGACGTCGAAGACGAGGTTGTCGGCGGGTGGCTGGGCGAGAGCCGCGGGAGCGAAAACGCCGGCCACAATCGCGAGAAGATGACGGCGGGTTGACAGGATCATAGATGTTCCCGTCCCTACGATAGCAGGAGTGAACGGCTAATTCTTCTTGCCGGCCTCCTTGGGATAGATGAGGTCCCAGCCCTTCTCTTTCCACTCGGCGAGGCCGCAAGCCCCCGCCACTTTAAAGCCCTGCTTCTCGAGGATGGCTGCCGCACGGACAGCCCGTCCGCCGCGGTTTCAAGCGGTGAGGACTAAGGCGTCGCGGGGAATTTCCTTGAAGCGCGATTCCAACTGGGACAAGGGGATATTGACGTAACCCTTCATTGTGCCCAGTTCTTCGATCTCTTTCGGTTCACGGACATCGAGGAAGAAGAATTGCTTCTTCTCGTCGATCATCTTCTTGAGTTCTTCGGCCGAGATCTTCTTCACCTGGCTGGATTGCTGTGCGGGCAGCATTGACAGCAGTGACGATCCGGCGAAGACCTTGAGAAACAGGCGTCGCATACCCTTTAGTCTACCTGGCTGGGGAATGAATCTTCTTTCCACGCGGATAAACGAGCGGATAACCCTTGTCGCGCCACTCGAGCATGCCCACCGCGCCGATGACGTTGTAGCCGTTCTTCAACAGGATGGACGCCGCTTCCGAAGCACGCACGCCCCTGTTGCACGCGGGCAGAATGGGTTGGTCCTTGGGAATCTCCGACAGGCGTTCCGCCACCTGCCCAAGCGGGATGTTGACGAAGCCGCGCAGCGTACCCAGTTCCTCCAGTTCCTTGGGTTCACGCACATCCACAAAGAAGAACCTGGCCTTTGCGTCGACCATGTCTTTCAACTCGTCGGCGGTGAGGACTCTGACCGGGGTCTGGGCAAACAGCAGAGCGGTACCGAACAGCAGAAGTAGCGCACGCATAGCTCAATTATGCCAGGGAACGCATGCGGCGGGCCCACTTGAGGAATCGCCACATATCGGCGCGGTGGGTGAGCAGGAATCGCCAGAAGGTGGCGAAGTCGATGGAATCGGCGTGAAGCCCCCAATAGGTTTCCATGCGCCAGCGCAAATACGGGCTTCGCCAGGGCGCGAGGCGGTGGCCTTTGCTGGCACTCCAAAGAAAAGCGATCACGTTAGCGGAGAGAATTTGCCTGGCTGGGCGCCGGCGTCTGGGCCGGCTTCTGGTCTTTAGTGGCGTAGTAGCCGGAACGGGTACGAACGACAGGCCGGCCGGGACCCTTCGCCTGCACCTGGACGCGGCGGAAAGTGCCGTCGAGAGCCTGTTCGGAGGGCGAGTAGGCCAGGATGTACTGGTTGCGGATTTCGTGAGCAACCTGGGAGGAAAGGGCGTCCACATCGGTAACCGCTTTCGGGAAGTAGGATGCGCCGCCGCTGGCTTCCGAGAGAGCTTTCATGGCGCGCTGGGCCCGCTTGGCCTTGCCGCGCTCCTCTTCGTTGAGCAGGCCGATACAGTAGATGAGCACCTCAGATAGATGCGCCTTCTCGACGAGTTTTTCGATGGTGTTGACGCTCGAAGACGTGTTGTCGTCGCCATCAGTGACCACGAGGAGAACCTTCTTATCGCGCTTGCCTTTCTCCTTGAGGTAGTCGATGGACATGGACACGGCGTCGCGCATGGCCGTGCCGCCGCGGGAGTCAATGCGCGTGAGCGCTTCTTCGAGCTTCTTAATGTCGGAGGTAAAGGCTTGGTCGAGGAAAGCCTCGTCATTGAAGTTGACGATGAACACTTCATCCTGGGGGTTGGATTCCTTGACAAGGCGGAGGGCGGCGGTGGCCACCTGCTGGCGCTTGTCGCGCATGCTGCCGCTATTGTCGATGATCAAACCCATCGACACGGGCACGTCTTCGCGCCGGAAGACCTTGATGGGCTGTTGAACACCGTTTTCGAGGACGGTAAAGGCGTCTTGCGGCAGATCACTGATAAGCTTGCCGCTCTTGTCGACAACAGTGGCGTGCAGGAGCACGAGCCGCGTGTCGCTGCGAAATGTAGCATCGCCCTTTTCCTGCGCGGGCAGGAGAGCGGCGCCGAAGGACAGCACCAGAAGGGCGGCTGTCCATTTACTGAGTTGGTGCATAGTATCCCGTTCGATAATAGGCGCGAAGCGGCGGCAGACCGCGCGGCTGCACGAGTTTGACCTCGACGCGCCGGTATTTGCCGTCCTTCTGAAGGTTCGACGGCGAATAACCGAGGACGTATTGGCTTCGGAGTTCCACGCCGATCTTTGCAGCCACGTCAGGCAGTTCATTGATGTTGTCGATCGGGAAGTGGCGGCCGCCCGTCTGCTCGGCCAGTTCGCTCAACAATCCCGGCCCGGCCAGTTCTTCCGCGGTGCGTCCGCGGCCGGCGATATTCTCGAAAATCCCGATCGCATATACCTGGACGTCTGCTTCGCGGACCAGGTTCTTGATTTCGCTTTCCGTATAACGGCTGGAGTTGTCGCCGCCATCGGACAAGACGAGGATGGCCTTGCGCGGATTGCGGGCCTTCTTCATCTGGTTCATGGCGAGGTACAGGCCATCGAGCAACGCCGTACGCCCCTTGGCCTGGGTGAAGGCGAGGCGATTCTGGATCTCTTCGGTATTCGTCGTCCAGGGGATGATCATTTCGGGACGCTCGTTGAACTGGACCAGAAAGAACTCATCCTCCGGATTGGCGGTCTTGAAGAACTGCGCCGCCGCCTGCCGCGACCGGTTCAGCTTGTTGCCCATACTGCCGCTGAC
>JAEUQD010000471.1 GCA_016789925.1 Bryobacterales bacterium
GAGATCACGGGCGTGGGTGTCATCCCGTCGTTCTGCTGGAAGATCGTTTCGACGCCGTTGGCGGCGAGGACCTCGATGGCGGTGCGCTGGGCCGCGCCAGATGCCGCGTGCGAATCCTTGCCCAGGAACACCGGACCGGTGATGCCTTGCCCGGCGCGGTATTCGCAGATGGCCTGCGTGATGGCGAGGATGTGCGCCTCGTTGAACGTGCCGTTCGTCGGCACGCCACGGTGACCGCTGGTTCCGAACGAGACCAACTGGAGGGGATTGTCCGGGTCCGGCCTGACAGAGTAATAGTCTGCTTCGAGCGCGGCAGGATCGATCAGCAGTTCGGCGGGCGCAGGCTTTCCTGCCAGAGCATGAGGCATAACCTTGCAGATTACCGCCTACGGCAAGGCAAAGACAAACAGCGCGCCCTGCGAGGCCAGGGCGACGTACTGTTTGCCGTCGACCGCGTAGCTCATCGGCGAGGTGATGATGTTGGCGCCGGTGTAGTAATGCCAGAGATACTTGCCGGTCTTGGAGTCGAGCGCGATCAGGTTGCCGTCGTTGGAGGAGGCGAAGGTGACATTGCCGGCGGTGGCGAGAACGCCGGTGGCGTGATGGCCGGTGTGGACGGGGAAGTTCCACTTCATCGCGCCGGTGGTGGCCTCCAACGCGCGGATGGCGCCGGGATGGCCGATTTTGGCGTCGATCTCCTGACCGCCGCCCGTATAGCCCTGGCCCGGAACCGGATCCTTGGTCACCGAGGTATAAGTGGCGCAGGCTTCGTGCACTGAGACGATGAAGTAGCCGGTGGCCGGATCGTAGGAGGGCGCGGCCCAATTGGTGGCGCCGGCGGCGTCGGGACAGACGTAGTTGCCTTGGGGAGTGGGATCGGTGTTCGGGATGACGATGGGGCGGCCCTTATCGTCCAGCCCGCGCGCCCAGGTTTGCCGGGAGAAGGCCTGGCCCGCGACAAACTCGCCGGTCACGCGGTCCAGGACGAAGTAGAAGGCGTTGCGCTGCGCCGTCACCAGCAACTTTCGTGGTTTGCCGCGCACCACGGCGTCGATGAGCACGGGCGTCTGGTTGGCGTCCCAATCGTGTGTGTCGTGCGGCGAGAACTGAAACCACCATTTCATCTTGCCGGTGGTGGCGTCGATGGCGAGCACGCACGACGCATAAAGGTTGTCGCCGCCGCGCACCGACCCGTCAAAGTCCGGCCCCGGATTGCCGGTCATCCAGAACACGGTGTTGGTCTCCGGGTCGTAGGTGCCGGTCATCCAGGTGGGCGCGCCGCCATAGTCCGCCGACTTCTCGGGTTGCCAGGTTTTGCGCGCCGGGTCACCGGGTTGCGGCGTGGTGTACACACGCCACAGCCGCTTACCAGTCGCCGCATCGAACGCATCGACAAAGCCGGTGAGCGCGCATTCGCCGGAGGTGACGCCCACGATGATCTTGCCATCGATGGCCAGCGGCGCGTGCGTGATCGAGAACCCTTTCTTGTAGTCGTCGACCTCGACATCCCAAACGACGTTGCCGCTCTTGGCATCGAGCGCCACCAGGCGGGTATCGAGCGTCGCCATGTAGACGCGGTCGCCGAGGATGGCCACGCCGCGGTTGGTCATCACCGTGCAGTGCGAAGCCACCTGCGGCAATTGCCGCGTGTAGCGCCACAACGTTCGCCCCGTGCGGGCATCGAGCGCCGCCGCATTGTTCAGCGGACCTGTAACGAACATCATGCCGTCGACGACGATGGGTGTGGTTTGGATTGTGTTGCCGCCGAACTGGTGGGTCCAGACGCTTTTGAGTTGAGCGACATTGGCCGCGGTCACCTGGTTGAGCTTCGAATAGTGCGTGCCGCGGTAGTTACCCCAGTAGTGCAGCCAGTTGTGCGGCTCGGCATCGGAATTCTTCAGCCGCGTGTATGTGACGTTGAGATCCGGCGCGGGCTTCCAGGCGCCGGGCTCGGAGGTCATGGGCGCTTTGAGCAGGAACGCGATCACATCGTTGATTTCCGTGGCCGACACTTTGGCGTGCGGGACGGTGGCGCTCGTGATCTTCACCTGTCGTTTGTCGAAAAACCGCCAGCGCTGCTGTTCGTCGATCATTTGGAGGGTGAAGGTGTCGTCGGCTTTCTTGAAGCCTTTCACCGCGCCGGCCTGAGTGATCTCGACCGGTTCGGCAATCGCCTTGGCCAGCGCCGCGACCTTGCGCCGGGCGCGCACGTTGGTCAGGTCTGTTGCCGATACACCGCCGCGGCCCGCAAACCAGTGGCACTGGCGGCACTGGTTTTCAAACACCACGCGGCCGCGGGCGGCGTCGCCGGTAATGGGTTCGTCAGGCGCCGCGGCGAGCGACCGGAGGAACGCGACAATCGCCAGCGCGTCCGCGCCGGGCATCGGGATGGGCGGCATCTGCGTTCCGGCGATACCCTTGGTGATGTTTTTCACCAGTTCGTCGTCGGATCCGCCGTGCTTCCACTGGCCGGTGGTGAGGTCCGGGCCGCGGCCGCCCTTACCGGTATCGCCATGGCAGGCCGAACAGTTCTTGAGAAAAAGCGCTTTGCCGCGCGCGACATCGCTATGTTGCGCGTAACCAAAGACGGTAACCAGAAGGAACAGGACAGGAAGGCGACCCCGCATATGATCTCGCCTATCTTACTAAACACCCCGCATCGCGCCACAATGGGAACGGACGGTCATGAATAACAAAGTCAAGAAACGGCAAACGGAATCGGCCCACGACATCTGGCGCGGGCGTGATCCGCTGGACGTTTTTTTTCAACCGAAGAACGTTGCCGTCATCGGCGCAACCGAGGCGGCGGGCAGTGTCGGGCGAACCACGTTGTGGAACCTGATCAGTTCCCCGTTTGGCGGAACTGTTTTCCCGGTGAATCCGAAGCGGCCGAGCATTCTCGGCATCAAGGCGTATCCGACGGTAAAGGACGTACCGGCAGAGGTCGATCTGGCGGTGATCGTGACGGCGGCGCAAACCGTGCCCACCGTTCTCCAGGAATGCGCGGATGCGGGCGTGGAAGGGGCCATCGTCATCTCCGCCGGGTTCCAGGAACTTGGCGAACAGGGCGAAGCGCTGCAGCGCCAACTGAAAGAAATCGCGCTGGCGAGCGGCATGCGCGTGATCGGGCCCAACTGCCTCGGCCTGATGTCGCCGTTGAGCGGGTTGAACGCCAGTTTCGCCGCGTCGATGGCGCGGCCGGGGTCGGTGGGCTTCATCAGCCAGAGCGGCGCGCTCTGCACCGCCGTCCTCGACTGGTCGATGGAGGCGCAGATCGGCTTCAGCGCGTTTATCTCTTGCGGCGCGATGGTGGACGTCAACTGGGGCGACCTCATCTATTACCTCGGGCAGGACACACGCACGCGCAGCATCCTCATCTACATGGAAAGCGTGGGCGATGCGAGGTCGTTTCTTTCGGCCGCGCGCGAGGTGGCGTTGCAGAAGCCGATCATCGTGATCAAGGCCGGGCGGACGGCGGCGGGCGGGAAGGCCGCGGCGTCGCACACCGGCGCGATGACCGGGTCCGACGACGTGCTCGATGCCGCGTTCCGGCGTTGCGGCGTGCTGCGCGTCGGCACCATCGCCGAACTGTTCTATATGGCCGAAGTGCTGGCGAAACAGCCTCGCCCCCAGGGACGCCGCCTCACCATCATGACTAACGCCGGTGGCCCCGCGGTTTTAGCCACCGACGCGTTGATCAGCGCGGGAGGCGAACTGACCCAGCTTTCCGAAAAGACGATGGCGGACCTGAACGCCTTCCTGCCGCCCCACTGGAGCCGCAACAACCCCGTCGACATTCTGGGAGACGCCGGCGCCGACCGTTACGCCAAGGCGCTGGAGATCTGCACGAAGGATCCCAATAGCGACGGGATGCTGGTGATTCTCACGCCGCAGGCGATGACCGACGCCACGAAGACGGCGGAGATGCTCAAACCCTACGCCAGCATTCGCGACAAACCGGTGCTGGCCAGTTGGATGGGCGGGCCCGAAGTCGAGGGTGGCATCAAGGTGCTGAACGGCGCGAACATTCCCGTGTTCCCGTATCCCGATACGGCCGCGCGCATGTTCTATTACATGTACCGCTACACGTACAACCTGCAAGGTTTGTACGAGACGCCGGCGCTGGCTGAAGAAGACGAGGCGATCGACCGCGCCACCGTTGGCAGCATCATCGACCGCGCCCGCAAGGCCGGCCGGACGCTTCTCACCGAAGCGGAATCGAAGGCGATTCTGCGCGCCTACGGGATTCCGGCACCGGCGTGCGAAGTGGCTCATTCCGTCGACGCCGCCATCGAAGCCGCGGAAGGCATCGGCTACCCCGTGGTCGTCAAGCTGCACTCGGAAACACTCACCCACAAGACCGACGTTGGCGGCGTTGTGCTGAACGTCACTTCCCCGGGCGAGGTGCGCCGCGCCTTCGAAAGCATTCAACTGAATGTCGAGAAGAAGGCGGGCAAGGGGCATTTCCTCGGGGTCACCGTGCAGCCCATGGTACGTATGCCCGACAGCTACGAACTCATTCTCGGCAGCAGCATGGACCCGCAGTTCGGCCCGGTGCTCCTGTTTGGCGTGGGCGGGCAACTGGTGGAAGTCTTCCAGGACCGCGCCCTCGCCCTGCCTCCGCTGACTTCAACTCTCGCCCGGCGCATGATGGAGCAAACGCGGATCTACACGGCTCTGAAGGGAGTCCGGGGGCGCGCTCCCGTCGACCTGGCGGAACTGGAACAGATGATGGTCCACTTCAGCCAGTTGGTGGCCGAACAGCGATTGATCAAGGAGATCGACATCAACCCGCTGCTGGCCTCCTCCGATGGCCTGGTGGCGCTGGACGCCCGCGTGGTCCTGCACGAGTCCACACTCGAACTCAAAGACATTCCGCGTCTCGCCATCCGCCCCTATCCGCGCCGTTACGAGTCCACGGCACAAATGAAGAACGGCGAAACCGTTACCATCAGGCCGATCCGCGCCGAGGACGAACCGCTGATTATCAAGTTCCACGAAACTCTTTCGGAACGGACCGTCTATTTCCGCTATTTGCAGATGCTGAATCTCGGGCAGCGCACCGCGCACGAACGGCTGATCCGAATCTGCTTCATCGACTACAACCGCGAACTCGCCCTGGTTGTGATCCACAATCACGAGATCATCGGGGTGGGCCGCCTGCATAAGCTGCATGGCACCAACGAAGCCGAATTCGCCGAGGTCATTAGCGACGCCTACCAGGGGCAGGGCCTCGGCAAACTGATGCTGAACCGCCTGATCGACGTCGCCCGCGCCGAAGGCATTACGCGGGTGGTGGCCGACATTCATGCCGAGAATGTGGCCATGCAGGCGGTCTGCAAGAAGCTTGGCTTCCGCATCGAGCGCGAGTTCGGCGACCCCACGGTGTCGGCCAGCCTCGATTTATAATCGAGCCGCTTGTAATAAACGCCTCCCGCCGCGGTCTTCTCTTGTGACGGGAGATAAAGAACGTGCAACTGGCGTTGGTCGAAAAACGATCGTCTTCAACCCGGCAAACCTCGGACGCGGACGTTCGCGACGCTTTTGAAGCGTGGCACGGGCTGGTGTTCCGGACCGCCTACCGCATCACCGGCAGCGCGGCGGACGCCGAAGATGTCCTGCAAACCGTGTTTCTGAGGTTGCTGGCGCGGGAGGGTCCGGCCCCGGAACAGCCGGAAAGCTACTTGCGGCGGGCGGCGATTAACGTCTCGCTGACGTTGTTGGCCCAGCGCCACCGGGCCAAGCCGGTTCCGCTGGAGGAAGCCACGGAGGCGCCTGCCACCGAGGACGCGGAATTGCGGCTGCGGCTGCGCCGGGCCATCGCCCAGCTTGACCCCAAACAGGCTGAAATGTTCGCGCTCCGGTACTTCGAGGGCTATTCCAACGCCGAGATCGCCAAGCTGTTCAATATCTCTTCCGTTCGCGTGGCCGTGACGCTTTACCGCATCCGGCTCAAGTTGCAAGAGCAAGTGTAGGAGGATCGCCATGAACAAGCGCCTGGAAGATGCAATTAACCATGTGGGCCGGGACGAACCCGCACCCGAAGTAGCGGCCGAGGCGGCCCAACGTGTTCGCGGGAGACTCTTCGAAGCCGCGCCGGCAACCGGCTTGCGCGAGTGCGGCGATTTCCGGACACTCTTTCCCGGATACTTGCAGCGCACGCTCGCCGAGAACCGGCGGCTGCTCGTCGAAGATCATCTCCACGCCTGCCCCGCCTGCCGCCGGAGCCTCGACGAACTGCGTCACCCCGTAGTCCGGGAAATGCCGGTCGTGCGCCCTTCGATTCCTTGGGGCAAACTGGCGATGGCCGCCGCGGTCACTCTGGCCGCCGGGTTGGGCGCGCTGCGCCTGACCATGCCCGGCGTGTTCGATGGCGCGCCGGCCACCATTCACACCGCCAATGGCCTGGTTTACCGGCTGGACGGTGCGGGTGTGCGCCCGGTGGGCGAAGGATTCGACCTGGCCGCGAACGAGGAAATCCAGACCGGACGCGGCGCTACCGCGGTGGTGCGGCTCTTGGATGGCTCGATGGTGGAACTCGCCGAGCGGTCGCAGATCTCCGTGTCGCGCGGCTGGAGCGGTACCACCATCCGGCTCGCCCGCGGCAATGTGATTGTGGAAGCCGCCAAGCAGAAGCGAGGCCGGCTGCTGGTGGCCGCGGGTGACACGCAGGTGGCCGTGAAGGGCACCATTTTCGCCGTCGCCCGCGGACTCCGCGGTTCGCGCGTCTCCGTCGTCGAAGGCGAGGTGGAAGTAAGCAATGGCGGCGCTGCCCGCAGCCTTACGCCCGGTCAGCAAGCCACTACCGACCCTTCCTTGCAGCCCAACGCCGTTACCGACGAAGTCGCCTGGAGCCGCAATTCGGCCCGCTATCTTGCGCTGCTGGGTGAGTTGAGCGTGTTACAGCGCAAGCTCGAAGATATTCCTTCGCCGGCCCTGCGGCTGGACTCGAAGCTGATGCGCTTCATTCCGCCCGACACGGTGGCGCTCGCCTCCATCCCCAATCTCGGCAACACCATCGGCGAAGCCAAGCGCGTGTTTGACGAGCAGCTTCGCGAAAGCCCGATGCTCCAGCAGTGGTGGAGCCAGAACAAGTCGCAGGCTGAAGTCGACGAACTGGTGCGCTGGATCCAGGATCTCAGCGGTCAGCTTGGCGAAGAGATTCTGCTGGCGATGAACAAGCAAGGTCCGGAATCGGCTGTGGCGCTGGCGGAATTGCGCGGCAGCGGGCTGGACGCGGTGCTCGCGCGGCATGCCACCCAGATCCGCTATGCGATTCGCAACGGCATCGTCATCTTCGCCGCGGACGCGGAACGGTTGCGCGGTGTCGAAGCTTTGGTCGCAACTGGCGGTTCGCCCAACACGCCTTTCCGCGAACAGGTCGCCGAATCCTACCGGCACGGGGCGGGCTGGCTGTTCGCGGCCGATTTGCACGCCATCACAAAGCCGGGCGGACCGTTGCACGGCGCAAGGTACCTGGTGATCGAACGGCGCGAGGTCAACCACCGCGTCGAAAACTCGGCAGCCGTCAACTTCAGCGGCCAGCGCTCCGGTGTCGCCTCGTGGCTGGCCGCGCCGGCGGCCATGGGTTCGCTCGACTTCGTTACTCCGGAGGCGGGTGGGGCCGTAGCCTTTGTCGTCAAGACTCCGCGGACCATTGTGGAAGAAGCCATGCGGCTGACTGGCCAGAAGTCGACGCCTGAGACGCAGACGCTCGACGATCTCGCCGCGCCGCTGGGGACCGAAGCCGCCTTTGCGCTGGACGGTCCGCTATTACCCACTCCTTCGTGGAAAGCGATTGTCGAAGTCTACCAGCCGCAGCGGCTCCAGGCCGCCATTGAACAGGCGATCGAAACGGCCAACCGCGAAGGGGCGCAGGTGACCCTCACGGCGGAAGAGGTCAGCGGGCGCACCTTCTATCTGGTGAAAGCGGCGAAAGCGCCCATCGAGATCCACTACACCTACGTCGACTCCTACCTGGTGGCAGGGGCCAACCGCTCGCTGCTCACCCAGGCCATCCAGGCGCGGCAAACCGGCCGCAACCTGGCGCGGTCGCAGAAATTTCGCGATCAACTGCCATCCGGATCGAACCCCAACGTCTCCGCTCTCGTATACCACGACATGGGCAACACATTCGGCGCCGTGGCTGACCTGGTGGAAGGCTCCGGCATGCTGACCGGAAATCAACGATCCGCCATCCAAGCCATGCGGCAGGGCGGACCCGGCCTGGTGGTTGCCTATGGAGACGCAGACCGGATCACGGCCTCCACCCAAGGGAGTTTCCTCGGGATGAACTTGGGTATGCTTGCCGGGTTGGACGGTCTGCCACAATTGCTACGGAGACCATGACCCCGGTCATCGAACTCGACCAACTGCGTGTGCGGCTCGGCAACCGCGAGATCCTTCAGGGTCTCGGCGGACAACTGTCGGGCCGCACTATTGGTTTGCTTGGGCCGAA
>JAEUQD010000478.1 GCA_016789925.1 Bryobacterales bacterium
GAGGGGTTCCCGCTCGGGCTGTTTCCCGACCGCGACTACGATGAGGTTCCTTTTCAGACAGAACCCGGGGACCTGATCGTCCTCTACTCGGACGGCATCCAAGACCAGCCGAACCCGGAGAAGACCGATTACGGCTCAACCCGGTTGCGCCCGCTCCTGGCGACACTCGGCCATCTGCCGGCGCAGGCTGTCGTGGACGCCATCGTCGCCGACGTCGACAGCTTCCGCGGCGACGAACCGGTTCACGACGATCAAACGCTCATTGTCATTCGCGTCAAATGAATCAACTCTCTTTTCAATACCTGGACAACACCTTGTACTGCGAGCAGGTGGCGCTGGCCGATATCGTGCGCCGCTGCGGCACGCCTTGCTTTGTCTACTCTCAGGCGGAGATACTCTCGCGGTTCCAATCCTACCGCGCGGGTTTTGGAGACACTCCTCACCAAATCTGCTACGCCGTCAAGGCCAACAGCAACCTGTCGATATTGCGCCTTCTGGCTGAGCAAGGCGCCGGCTTCGACATCGTCTCCGGCGGTGAACTGTTCCGGGTGCTCAAAGCGGGCGGCGATCCCGCGAAGATCGTGTTTTCCGGTGTCGGCAAGACAGCCCAGGAGATCGACTATGCGATCTCCTCCGGAATCCATTCGTTCAACTGCGAATCGCCCGACGAAATGCGGCTCATCGACTCGATTGCCGCTCGTCTGGGGCGCAAAGCGCGCGTCGCCTTCCGCGTCAACCCCGATATCGACGCGCGGACCCATCCTTATATCTCCACCGGACTGAAGAAGAACAAGTTTGGCGTCGATATCTCGGAAGCTCCCCACTTATACCAGGAGGCACTGCGCTACGAACACCTGCAGGTGCAAGGCGTTTCCTGCCACATCGGCTCGCAGATCCTCGAAACCGAGCCGCTCCTGGAAGCAGCCGGCAAAGTGCTGGAACTGGTGGACTCGCTCCGGGCGGCCGGCGTGCCCATCGAGTACCTCGACTTCGGCGGCGGCTTGGGCGTGGCCTACCACATCCACGAACCCGCACCCGAGGTGGCCGAAGTGGTGAGCAAGATCTGCCGTCTGGCGGCCGGGCGCGGCTTAACGCTGCATGTCGAACCCGGCCGTTCCATCGTCGGACCCGCCGGTGTCCTGCTCACCCGTGTCCTGTACCGCAAGCGCAACCAGGAGAAGGAATTTGTCGTCGTCGACGCCGCGATGACGGAACTGATTCGCCCGGTACTCTATGACGCGCACCACGAGATCATCCCCCTCCGCCGCGCACCCGGCAGGCCGGGTTTCGTGGCCGACGTCGTCGGTCCGGTCTGCGAAACCGGCGACTTTCTCGCCCGCGACCGCGAATTACCCCAGGTCGCGCCCGGCGACCTTCTGGCGGTCTGCACGGCAGGGGCGTACGGATTCGTCCAAGCCTCCAATTACAACGCCCGCCCCCGGCCGGCGGAGATCCTCGTCGATGGGGACACCTGGACCACCATCCGCAAGCGCGAAACCTACGACGACCTCATCCGCGGCGAGTAGGGTATGCCACGGCCTCTTTTCGACCCGAAATCCAACGCTTTGCAGACCGCTGAAACGGCGGACAGCAACGGGCGGTAGCAACGAGTTACGATGAGAGCAGGGGATGAATATGACCGATCTTGAAACGGTTTCCGACATCGATTGGTTGGCGTGTGAATTGATCGAACAGGTCCCTGGCAAGGTGTCGGGTCGTCCTGTCGTACGCGGAACGCGCATTTTCCCTGACCCCATTGTCAACAGCTACGATCTCGGCGATAGCATCGACGAAATTCATGAGGGGTTCCCCACTCTTTCCACCGCGCAGATCAAGCGGCTCATCGACTTTGCCCACGCCCAAAGAGGGCAACAAGATCTGTGAAGGTGTTGCTCGACGAAAACATTGACCACCGGTTACGAAGACACCTTGGATCGCACGACATAATCACGGTGAGCTTTCGGGGTTGGGATGGTCTCAAGAATGGCAAACTCTTGGACGTCGCCGAACGGGACGGTTTCGAAGTACTCATCACCGGAGACCAGACCATCTTTCGCGAGCAGAACCTGACGCGGAGGCGTTCGACTTATACCGCCACTTCAGCGGACGGGCCGACGAGATCGCCCGCTTCCGCAGCCTCCTGAACACGCCTGTCCCGCCAGTGCTCGCCTTTCACGGCGTCGGCGGTATCGGAAAGACCTGGCTCCTCCATCGGCTCCGGCAGATCGCGCTCGAAGAAGACCGCCAGACAGCCTACATCAATCTCGACCGCACGCTGCAAGGCGGGGCCTATCTCAACGATCCCAACTACGCCCTGTTTGCCCTGCGTGAACAGATTGGTGGCGACACCCCGCGCTTCGACCTCGCCTACGCCATCTTTCGGTACAAGCGTGTTGGGACCGCGACAGGCCAGAGTTGAAGGGCGAAGGACTGCTCGCAAAGTCCTTTGAACTCGCTGCGAAAGTCGCTGAGATCGCAGGTATTCCCGGCGCCCCGCTGGGCGAGGTGCTCATTAAGGAGGCCGTACAAAAGCTGCGAGACACTGCGGTCTATCCCTGGCTGCTCACGCAAGCCGGCTTCTGCGACGACTTCGTCGCCTTAATGCGGTTGGACCTGGAACAGATCACCCGGGAATTGATGAAGCGCCTTGCCGAGGACTGGCGGGCGATGACCACAGGAGGTGCGTCGATATCCCCCAAGCGGGCGCAGGCCCTCGTCTTCGTCGATAGCACCGAATGGATCGAACTCGGCTACGCCGCCTCCACCCATGCGGACCTCGTCGGCCGTTGGCTGCGCGACCTCTGCATCGAAGCTGACAGCGTGCTTTTCGTCCTCGCCGGCCAGAACCGTCTCGACTGGGACCGTATTGATTCAAGCTGGAAGAAACAACTCGAACAACACAACCTCGATGGCTTCTGCGAAGCGGATGCCCGCGCCTATCTTGCTCAGCGCGACATCACTTCCCCAACGTGGGTAACCGCGATGCTCGACGTCTCGTCGGAAGGTGGTGGCCGTTATCATCCGTTGAGTTTGGCTTGGGCAGCCGACATCGGCACCGACGGGAACCCGGCTGAGTTCACTCTCTCCGGCAATCGCTGGAACTGGCTCGGAGTCCAGTTCCTGAAATCGCTTCGTACCGACGGCGAACGCAACGCCATCATGCAGTTGGCTGTCCCCCCACGCTTCGACAGCGACGCAATTCGTTGGGTGTACGGCGAAGAACGACTCGAACGCGCCGCCGAGGAGAGATTGTGTACCTACAGCTTCGTGGAGCCTCTGTCGCTTACGCCCAGTGGCTCTTGGTGGCGAATGCGGCCCCAACTTCGCAGGTCCTTCGCAGAAGGGGTGGACAAGGCCTCGTTGGCCAACGTAAGACGGAAATGGAACGACTATTGGGTCAATCGGGCTGCTGCCACAGAATCGGAGGAAATGGCTCTCGACTGCCATGGGCTCGCTTGGGCCCTTCGCTGGGAACTCGACTCGGAGTCCGCGTTCGACGAGTGGGCCCAGCGCGTC
>JAEUQD010000481.1 GCA_016789925.1 Bryobacterales bacterium
CCGCCGAGGCTCCCGCCGCCGGGATACTGATTGCCCGTCTTCCGCTCACGGTCGATGTCCAGCGCACGAGGGTGTTCGGGGTTCAGCCCGCGTGAGTACTTCTGTCGGACCAGTTCCTTCATCACCGCGAACATGTTCACCTGCCCCTCGTCCGGAAACACCTCCGTGTAGTCGATGTAAGGCCGCCTCACACGGACGTTGCGGTAATGGACGTGGTTGATGCAGTCGCGCTCACCGAGATAGCGGCAAACAGCCACGGGATCCTCGCCCATCTCGCGCGTAACGCCGCAATCGAAGGTCATGCCGTTGAACGGGCTCTTCACCAGATTCAGGTATTGCTTCCAGTGCTCGAACGTCGCCATGATCTGCTCGGAGCCGCGGCTGAGCGGGACCGGAGGGTCGTTGGGATGAAGCGCCAGACGCACCCCTGCCTTTTCGGCCTCCGGTACCACCGCTTTGAGGAAGTGCTCGGCGCGCTTCCATTGCTGGGCGCGCGTGTGCGTACCTACTCCCTCTCGCGGGGGCAGGTTCTTCGACACCTCGTAATCGTAGGCGGTAAGTCCGGCGCCGCCCCTGCCTAGCTCCTCCTTATAACCTTCCACCAAACGGTGCGCGTAGAAGTTGTACTCGATGACCGGAAGCCCCACCTTGCCGGCCGCTCGAATCGATTGGACTACCTTTTCAATCTGCGCGTCCGCCCCTGGCAGGCCCCAGATCACGTCGTTGAAACCGCCAATCATCATGTTGATGATCTTCAGCCCGGCTTTCTCGAAACGCTCCATGCGTGCCCGCAACTCCCCTTCTTCCCAGGGAATTGGCGGGCCACCCATCAGTACGTGGTCCACTCCAATCTGTTTGAGGCTCCGCGCACGCGCTTCCAGTAGCTGCGCCGGCGCCCCCATGCAGATCCGCGGCGAGCGCGGGCCCGCATCCGGCGGCCAGGATCCTGCAGCGGCAGCGAAGGCCGGCGGAACGGCCGCTGCAGCGCCGGAAGCTTGAATCCATGTTCGGCGAGAAAACCGGTGATCCATGGCCTTCTATCCTTCGTGGATCTGCTGGGCGAGGTAGTTCTCCAGCCCCGTTTCTCCAATCACGAATAACTGAGCCTCCAGAAAATCGGAGTGCTCTTCCTCGTCTGTAACCATGCGCTCGAACAACTCGCGGGTGCCGTTGTCGCCGGCTTCGCTACAAACCGCCACGGCGGCGTTGTACTGCTTGACCGCATCCAGTTCGCCGGCCAGGTCGTTCTCGATCTGCGCCTTGACGTTCGCCCCGATCTTCGGCGTGGGCATCACGTCCACCTTCGGAGTGCCGTCCAGGAACAGGATCCGTTCAATCAGCCCTTCGGCATGCTTCATCTCGTCGATGGCCTGCTTCTTGATGTAGTTGCCAAAGCGTTTGTAACCCCAGTTGTGACACATCTCCGCATGAACGATGTACTGGACAATCGCCGTCAACTCCGCCTTCAGGGCTTCGTTGAGTTGCTGGATGACCTTCTCATTGCCTTGCATAAACTCTCCTTTCGTCACCCAACAGTGTACTGCGAACGGCCAGTTTGACACCGGTCTTCAAACAGGCTATTGTTCGTGGCTGATGAGCTACCCAATTGAAGAGATTGAAGGCATTGGCGCCAGTTATGCAGAAAAGCTTCGCGGTGCTGGAATTGAGAAGACAGAGCAGTTACTGGATGCGTGCGCTACGCCGAAGGGCCGCGCGGATGTGGCTGCCAAAACCGGCATCGCCGAAGGGAACGTCCTGCGTTGGGCCAACCTGGCCGACTTGATGCGCCTGAAGGGCGTGGGCAAGCAGTACTCCGAATTACTCGAAGCCGCGGGCGTCGATACGGTCAAAGAACTCAAGCATCGCAATGCGGCGAATCTCGCCGCAAAGATGAAAGAGGTGAATGACGCCAAGAACATCTCCGGCAGCGCTCCGACCGAGGAAATGGTCGCCGGCTGGATCGCTCAGGCCAAGGAACTGCCGGCCAAGATGGAGTACTAGACCAATAACTTCTTGACCACCGTTCCTCCCACGTCCGTCAATCGGAAGTCGCGGCCGAGGTGGCGGTAGGTGAGTTTTTCGTGGTCGAAGCCGAGGCAGTGGAGGATGGTGGCCTGGAGGTCGTGGATGTGGATCGGGTCTTCTTCGATCCGCATGCAGAACTCGTCGGTCTTGCCCACGACCTGCCCGCCTTTGATGCCGCCGCCGGCCAGCCAGAGGGAATAGGCAAACGGATGGTGGTCGCGCCCGGCTTTGGTCTTGTCCGTCGTATTGCGCAACTCCACCATCGGCGTGCGGCCGAATTCGCCGCACCAGACAACCAAGGTCGAATCGAGGAGTCCGCGCTGCTTCAAGTCCTTGAGAAGCGCGGCCACGGGCTTGTCGGTGATCTCGCAGTTGTCCTTGAGCTTCTTTTCCAGCTCGGCGTGATCGTCCCAGGAAGCATGAGCCAGCATCACGAAGCGGACACCTCGCTCCACCATGCGGCGCGCCAGGAGACAGTTGGTGCCATAGGCGCGCGTGGGATCTTTGTCGATACCATAGGCTTCGCGCGTGGCCGCCGATTCCTGGGAAAAGTCGAGCAGGTCGGGCCCCGCCATTTGCATCCGGAAGGCGAGTTCGTAAGACTCGATGCGGGAGGCGATTTCGCGTTCGCCGGTCGCCTGCTGGTGTTGCTCGTTCAACTCTTTCAACGCATCGAGCGTGACGCGCTGCGTGCCACGCGAGAGTTCGCCGGGATTCGACAAGTACAGGATGGGATCGCCTGAACTGCGGAACACCACGCCTTGATGCGTGGAGGGAAGAAAGCCGTTGGTCCAGTTGGTGACGCCGCCGGAAGTGCCGCGGCCCGAGGCCAGAACGACGAAGCCCGGCAGGTTTTTCGATTCGCTGCCCATGCCATAGGTGACCCATGCACCGAGCGACGGCCGCCCGAACTGCTGCGTGCCGCTGAAGAGGAGCAGTTGGCCGGGGTGATGGTTAAAGGCCTCAGTGTGCATGGA
>JAEUQD010000529.1 GCA_016789925.1 Bryobacterales bacterium
GACCGTGCGGCGCGTTGAAATCGGCGGCTTCCGGACCGTCCTTGCCGAATGCCGACAGAAACTTCCCGCCCGGCTCGAAGATGCTGACACGCATGTTGTCGACGTCGGTGGCGTAGAGCCGGCCCTTCGAATCAAACCACAACCCGTGTCCTCGCAGGATCCTGCCAGGCAGGATTCCTTTCTCGGCGAAGATGCGCAGAAATTTGCCGTCGGGAGAGAACACCTGCAAACGCGGGCGATCGCCCTTCACATCGGTCGTATAAACATTGCCCGCGGAGTCCACGTGCGCGTACCGGGGTTCGGTGAACTGGCCGTCTTCGCTTCCGGGCCCATTTCCGATCTCTCCCAGAAACTTGCCGCCCTTGGTGTAACGGAACACGCGGCCCGCGCGCTGGTCGGCGATCAGCAGGTTGCCATCTTTGTCGATGCTGATGCCATGGGGTTCGCGCATCCGTGCCCCTTTCGTCCCCACATCCTCGCTCCACCCGCCTGCGACCTTATACGCTGGCTCAGCTGTGCCCACCAGCACGGTGCCCCACACGTACCGGTTTGCCGAGCCCTCCACCTCGCCCCGCACACTCACTTCGTTCGGAACCGGAATGCTCAGCGGCGCGCGGTACAACCCGTCCGCCCCAATTGTTCCCACTGTGGCGTTACCGCCCGGAATATCGTTAACTGACCACTTAACACTCTTGGGCGCTTGCGCCGCCATCAGCCTCGTGGCGAGAATCACGGCCTTGAACTTCTGCTGTCCACCCGGAGCCACTCGCGCAATCGACGGCTTGATAGTCGCGCGGTGATAGCGCGTCGGCGTCTGGGCGATCAGGCTCGCGGCCGCCGCGAGCAGTACCAGCGGGATTCCCATCACCTGCTTCATAGAACGCTCCTTTGTGAGTGCCCTTTGTATACCGGCCTAGCGCTTCTGCCGGCGTTTAAAGAACGTATCGGGATCGCGCAGATATGCCGTGATCACGATAATGAACAGAACGCCTAACGTGACGAACGTAGCTACCGAGCCGGCCACCAGGAAGTCCGCCGGACGTAGCGGGGGTGGGATCGAGCGGGTAAGCAGCAGCGCCGAAACTGCAAACGAGATCACGGCGATGCTGATGAGCAACAGGATGCGGCCGCGGGTCAGCACTCATCCGTAGGCTAGCAGGTTTAGTCGTATTTCTCGTAGATGATCTGCTTGCGGTCGAACCCCTTGGCTTTGAGCCGTTCCCGGACATCGTCCACCATCGCTTTGAGTCCGCAGATGTAGACGTCCACATCGGTGCGCCCGGCCAGGGCTTCTTCGAGGTGTTGCTGTACGTGACCGCGTCGTCCGGTCCAGCTTTCCGGTCCGCGCGAGAGCGTGGGAAGAAACGTGAAGTTGGCGTGCTGCTGTTGCCAACCCTCGAAATCCTCGCGGTAGAGGATGCTCTCCGGGTAACGGACGCCAAACAGGAGCGTGACCTTGGACGTGCCTCCGGAAGCAAGGTGGTGGGCAACCATGGAGCGGAACGGGGCAATGCCGGTCCCGGTGGCGACCATCACCATGTCGCGGCCCGGATTGCGAATCACAAAGGTACCGTATGGTCCCTTCAGATCGACCGCGATGCCTTCTCCGAGGTCAAACAGGAAAGGTGAAAACAAGCCGTCCTGGACCTTATTGAGGCACAGGTCGAACTGGTTGCCCGTTGGGGTGGACGCAATCGAGTAGGCACGCGTGATCTTCTTTCCGTTGATCTCGCGGCAGAGCGAAACCCATTGCCCTGGCGTGAACGGGAAACGATCCACTTCAGGGACTTCGAACGAGAAGTGCCTCACGTCCGCGGTCAACTCGCGCGAGCCCAGGAAGCGCGCCGTCATCGTGTGGCTTCCTGCGCGCGTTCAAGCAGGATTTGCGGAAGAGCGGGATGCCCGTCGAGCGGAGCGGTAACGGTGATAGTCACACCTGGATGGATGCTCTCAATCTCGGCGACGATTCGCGGCAGGTCGCGCTGGAGGTGCTTGCCCAACGTGAGGAAGTAGGGAACCACAACAATCCGGTCGGCGCCGCGCTGAATGAGCTTGTCGACCGCCCCGGCCAAGTCGGGCTTGCCGAGTTCGAGAAACGATGGTTCGACCAGATCGAACTGGCCAAGCTCGGCAAACCGGCGGACAACGTCGCGCACCGCATCGTTTGCCGATTCGACAGCGGAGCCATGGGCAAAGATGGCGACGCCAGTCTTCATGAAACGAGCCCGGAAGGAGCCGGCTGCGGAGGAAAGCTCTGGAACAGGAAGCTCAAAAAGGACCGGCCGCGCGGGCGCTGGTTGTTGTAGTTGAACTCGACACGCTGGAGGAAGACAAGAACACCGAAGATGTCGGCATCGCGAATCGTGGACATGCCGGTGGCTTCCTGCGTCCGCCGCTCAAAGTCCTCGATCGTAGCCTTCAGCGCCTGGACAATTCCGGCGGCATAGGGGTTAGCGGGCTGCGATTCATAGATGAGGCCTGACTCACGGGTCCGATAGGTGCGCGTGAGCGCGTCGAGCGCGTCGCGAACATCGTTGTCGACGATAGACGGATTGGCAAGCGCTGCTTCCACGACGGCGCGCGAAAGAATCATAATCAGCCCGGTATGTTTTTCCAGGAAACTCTCCTGGATCACCAGGTCCTTATGCGGTATGGTTTCCGGGTCGGGCTGGTGGGGCTTTTCGTGACGCCGCGCCTCCAGCAAGTACTCGCAATCGAGCGGACAGTCCACCGTCCGTTCTCGCTCGTTGCCGCAGCACTGCGGGCAGATTTCGCCGCGCACGCCGGGACAATGACGGCGGGCTTTCCGGGTTTCACAGAGTTGGCAGGCCATGAGGGGTTTGAGAGAAACGTCTTTTCCCTAAGCGTAGCACCTGGGTTGTGTTATCAATGCTTAAATGCGCCCCAATCCGGTAAAGCTCGCGTTGAAGCAAGGCAAGGTCCAGCTAGGGACCAATTTCGGTCAATTGCGCTCGCAGGAAGTGTTGAAGATGCTGGCAGCGGCCGGGTTCAATTGGGCCTTTATCGACACCGAGCATGGCGGCTTCGACCTGGAGACCATCCAGGATGTCTGCCGCATCGCCGCCTACGTGAATTTCGTGCCGATCGTTCGCGTGGCGGACCTGCAATACTCCCTGATCGCCCGGGCGCTCGATTGCGGCGCGGGCGGCGTCATCTTCCCGCGCGTCGAGTCGGTGGAACTCCTGGAAAAAGCCGTGAGTTGGACGAAATTTCCTCCCGTGGGAGTGCGCGGCTTTGGCCTCTCGCCGTTCCACTTCGACCACGAACCGGTGACGATGCCCCAGATGATCGAGCATGTCAATGAGCATTCGATGGTCGTGCTGCAGATCGAGACCAAGAAGGCGGTCGAGATGCGGGAGGAACTGCTGGCGGTGCCGGGCATCGACGCGGTGATGATCGGCCCAGCCGACCTGTCCATCTCGCTGGGCGTCCCGGGACAGTTCCAGCATCCGGTTGTGGTGGAGGCCATGGAGGCCATTCGCGACACCTGCGAGCGGCGAGGCATTGCGCCGGGCACGCAGACCCGCACGCTCGAACTGGCGAAGTTCTGGAAAGAGCGCGGCATGCGGTTCTTGGGGTGTTCGAGCGAAACCGCGATGCTTTACGAAAAGGCGAAGGAGATTGCCGGCGCGCTCGCCTGAGGCGGTATACTGAAAAAGCCGTTCGTTTCCGTCCGGAACCCTCCTTCGGGGGAGTGGTGGAATGGCAGACACAGCAGACTCAAAATCTGCCGACCTCACCGGTCGTGAGGGTTCAAGTCCCTCCTCCCCCACCAAACCTAACCCTACCGGTAAGCGAAGATCATGGCGTAAAGAATCAGCCCGATGAGAATCAGGCCGATCGTGAGCGCCGTGAAACCGAACCGTTTCCAGGCTCTCAAATCCCTTTCTGACGGCTCAGGGATCAGGTGGTCTTCCAACCGTCCGCTATCAACCAGTTCCTGATACTCGCGCGGACGATCCTGCTTGAACTCCTCCAGCGGCACGCCCGTAGTGAAGATGACGGTGTCCATCGGGAACTTCTCGGGCCGGAAGTGAGTATTGAAGAAGTGGACGACGAAGATAAAGCTGACGGCGAGCAGCGCCTCGTCGCTATGAATCGTCGTGGCGACATTCACCATCCAGCCCGGTAATACACGGGTGAACAGTTCCGGGTACCAGAGCAGCAACCCGGTGCCGCCGATCACAGCCACTCCCCAGAACACCGCAAAGTAGTCGAACTTCTCCCAATAAGTCCAGCGGCCGTATTGCGGCCGTTCGCCGCGATGCGCGAACCATTTCATCGAGGCGATGAATTCGTGCAAGTCGCGGCGGTTGAACATCATGCTGTCGGGTCCGAAGATGTACTCACGCCACGTCTTGCCGGAGGCGCGGCGTTTGCGCGCCAGGTCGAAGAGATGCAGCCCGAAGTAGGTAAAGGTGACGACGGCGCAGAAGCGGTGGATGACGCCCGCGCTCTCAAAGCCTCCCAAGAGCCGCGCCAGCACCTTGGCCCAAGGCGCATAGGAGAACTTGAGGGCCATGCCGGTGACCGCGAGGCCCAGAAAGCTCGAGACCACCATAAGGTGCAGGTTCCGGTCGAACGTCCGGAAGCGACGGACGTATTGGGTTCCGGACCCGTTCCCGTTCTTGGCTGAATGGCGAAATTCAAGCGACCGCCGTAGCCAAAGCGCCGTGTGGGTTCCCGAGACCACCATCGTTACCACAAGTAAACTCGTCATTCCCCAGAAGGTGTAGAAGAGGAATGGGTACTTTTCCGGGTCGTGGTGCGTGGCGTGCGTGAGATAGCCCGCAAACTGGCGATGCGAGCCAGGGTGGCACTGGGCGCACGTGCCCACGATGTTGGCATGGCTGAGCCGCGAGCGCGGGTTGTCGATCGGAAGAATATCGTGCGCCCCGTGGCAGTCGTAGCACTTGGCTGTTTTCAGGTAGCCCAGCGCGGAGACTTTGCCATGGAACGTGTCGAAGTAGCGCTCGGCGATGACGCCGTGGCAGCGTCCGCACTGGTCCATGATGTGGAGCCGGAAGTTCGACAGGTCGGTCCGCTGGATGCTGTGCGCGGAATGGCAATCGGCGCACTCAGGTAGCTGCTTTTTGGTACGGGTGGTTTGCGGACTGTGAACGCTGTTGACGAACATCTCGAAGATGCCGCGATGGCATTGCGAGCAGGTGGTGGCGATTCGCGCGCGGTTCACGCTGGACCGGGGATCGCTGGCGGGCAGTTCGTGGTGGGCGGTGTGACAGTCCACACAATCGGCGGTGACCGTGAGCCCGCTCTGCAACAGGCCCTTGCCGTGGATGCTGTCGGTGTAGTGCTCGACAACGTGGTCTTGCTTGCCTTTGTAGCGTAAGGCCGCTTTGGAGCCAGTACGATGGCAACTGCCGCAGAGCGCTGGGATGTTCCGGGAGAAGGTAGGCGAGGCAGAGTCGTTCTTCCCCAACGTGCCGTGAGGGCTGTGGCATTCGCGGCAAGTGGGCGCGTCGGGGCTGCCTTGCGCAAGGAGACGCCCGTGCGTGCTCTCGCGGTACTGCGACACGGCGTCGGCATGGCAGATGGAACAGTCCACCTTCTGCGTCATGGAAACGCACGGGCGCACGTTGGATGGCGTCCCGCCGGTGTGGCACTGGACACAAGCCACCCGCGCATGGCGGGACCGGGCCAGTTCTCCCTGGTCCACCGCGAGCATCGCCTTGCCCTTGGTTTTGGCTGTGGCCTTCATTGCGGAATCGCCATGGCACCGCTGGCAGTCGCGGTCGCTCATTCCAGCCGGGTAGAAGACGCGGCGCACCTTGTGCGGCTCATGACAGTCCACGCAGGCCGGAATCAGGTGCGGCTCTTTCTCCCACAACTCGCCGCGGATTACTTTGCGGTGTACTGTTTCGATCTGCGCGTGACACTTCGTGCACGTAGCCGGGATCTTGCTCTTGGCGATGGATGACCGCGGGTCCGTATGCGGGAGGACGAAGTGCGACGTATGGCAACTGGTGCAGACGGCGGTAACGGTCAGGCCGCGCTTGAACAACCCTTCACCGTGGATACTGTCGGTGTAGTTCTCGAGAATGTTGGTTTGGGGAATGCCCCGCGTCATGCTGACCGGGGTTCCCTCACGGTGGCATCCGCCGCAGAGCCTGGGCACCTCCATGGTAGAGATGGGTGAGCCCGGGGCGGAGGCGCGCAACACATTGTGGGTGCCGTGGCAGGACTTGCACACGGGAGCGTAGCGGTCGCCGCGGCCCGCCGCCCGGCCATGAAGGCTGGCCTCGAACTGGCTCTGCTGGTCCGGGTGACACAGGCCGCAGTCGACCTTTTCCAGCTTCTCGGCGTGCGGCATCTCCTTCTTTTCAAGATCGGAGTGGCAGGCAGTGCACCCCAATTCGGCATGAGGCGATGCGCTCAGCGCGGCGGCATCAAAATTGGGGGGCATGCCGGCCTCCCGCCGCCCCACCCGCCGGGCGGAATCATGGCAGTCGGTGCAGGCTTCGGAGCCAGGAAGGGGTTTCGCCGGCTGGGCCGCGGGACCCGCAACTCCTTCGCCCGCCAGAAGCAGGAAGAGGATTCCTAGCTGGGCAGTTTGGCCAAGGTTCACGGTCGCGGTCCATTAGCGAATTGCGCGGCCTCGGACGTGCGGCGACGTGAGGTGGCGCGCGGGGCGAAGATCTGGACGCGGCCTTGTCCAGACTCCTGATCAACAACATAGATCCGCGCCTCGCGGTCGATCGCGAGGCCCGTGCGGAAAGCCGATGGTTCGGCCCGGCCGCCCGAAGCGGCCACCACCTGAAGAGGTTTCCCCGTGGGGTCGAAGATGTGAATGGCGCCGCCCTCAGGGTCGGATACGTAGATCAGATCCTGTGCGTCGACGGCGACGGCGTGCCAGTGGCCCGGCCCTTCCTTTCGTGCGCAGTG
>JAEUQD010000544.1 GCA_016789925.1 Bryobacterales bacterium
CGGCGGCATGGCTCGCCTCGGCAAATGGTTCATCGATTCCGGCATGCGCCGCGGCACCCCCAGAGACGATCACGGAAACGTCATCACTGTCTACGGCGGCGTCGACCCCTGGAAACAGCGGCTCGCCTTCGAGAAACCGAACGACGCGTATCTCGTTCTCCTCGATGCCCAGGGAATCGTCCGCTGGCTCCATCGGGGCCCTTTCGATGAGACCGCCTTCTCCGAACTCGCCGACGCCGTGCGGCGGCACTCCCCCGCAATCATCAGCCGTGACTGACTTCGCACTCCTCAGCAACGCCGCCGCCGCCCTGTTCATGACCGGTCTCATCTGGTTCGTCCAGATCGTCCACTATCCCCTCTTCGCGCAGATCGGCGAACCCGCCTTCACCGCCTACGAACAGGCGCACACCCGCCTCACGACATTCGTCGTCGGACCCGTCATGGTCATTGAAGCCCTCGCCGCCATCACTCTCCTCGCGCTCTCCCCGCGTCCGGTCGTCCTCCTGTCGGCGATCCTCCTTTTGACGGTTTGGTTGTCCACCGCTCTTCTTCAGGTCCCTCAGCACAACCGTCTCGCACAAGGTTTCGACGCCGGCGCCCACCGCTTCCTCGTCCTTACCAACTGGATTCGAACTGTGGGTTGGACTGTCCGGGCGGTGTTGAGCCTGTACATGCTTTCCGGCCGCGCCTAGCTGACAGCCAAGCGTCGAGCTAGCCCGCCCCACGTTCACCAGCGAGGTAATCCATTCCAGTCCGCTGCGGAGTGACTGAAACAGTTCCCGCTGGTGGCCGTCGAAGCGGTGGTTCGCCTGAGCCACCTCGTGGAGGCGCTTCGGTTCGGAGGCGGAGTGAAAGAGCGCTTGCGCGACCGGTGGAGAGGTGTACTCGTCGTTGGCGCCGCGGATCATCCACACCGGCATCGGGGCGAGATTGCGGAGATGAGGGACAACGGAGAACTGGGGTTGGCCGGCTCACGCCCCGCCAGAACCGCCATGGTTGCTGACGGAATCGCCCCCCGCCAGGAGCAGGGCCGGCAACAAAACCCTCATCACCCAGTGCACCACCTGTTCGTCGGCGCTGATCGGAATTGGGCCGTTCAGGTCGGCGAGCGCGGCCATGCCGAGACTGAAACGAAGAACGCCACGCTCGTAGACAAAGGAAAATCCGATTTTGTTGGCTGACGATCACACGATCCTGCGCAAGGGCGTGAGGATGCTGATCGATTCGCAGCCGGACATGGAAGTTGTAAGCGAGGCGAGGACCGGCCGCGAGGCCGTCGAGCAGGCACGGAAGCTGAAGCCCGACATCGTCATCATGGATGTGTCGATGCCGGAGCTCAACGGCATTGAAGGCACTCGCCAGTTTGAGACATGCTGGCGATAGTCGGTCAAAACGGCATCCGAGATGGCCGGACTCAGCGTGATGGAGAAGCTGAACCTGCATAACACCGGCGATATTGTCCGGTTTGCGCTGCGCAACGGACTCACGAGTTAAGTCAGAGCTTGCCTTTGGTGACGACGGCGAGCGCGGCTTCCACTTCCTTGGTGAGTTCGGCCGAGTTGCCGGCGAGGTAAAGCGTCATCGGGTCGGGCGCGATGGTGTCGGCGATGTATTTGCGGAACTCGTCGACGCGCGCGGGGGCGATGGCTTTCGAGTTGGCGAACTCAAAGAGATACTCGGCCACGCGATAGGTCTTCGAGAAGAGCTCGATGCGTTGGAGTTCCTCGGGCGTAGCGGCCTGGGCGAGCGATTTGTCCAGCAGCGCGCGGCAATCCTTCACCAGGCGGAACTGGGCCG
>JAEUQD010000976.1 GCA_016789925.1 Bryobacterales bacterium
GGCGCTGCCGGGGCTCGCCGCGGGTCCCCATGTGATTCGCGGTGTGCGGAGGGGGTTCGATCCGGTAGTGAAGGAAATCGTAGTGGTGCCCGGGCAGGACCAGACGGTGACACTGCGGATTCAATATGCCGTCCAGATCAAGAAGTCGGCCCGCCTGCTTTATGACGAGGGTTTCGAGATCTACCGACGACGCAAGACCGACCAGGACTGGCGCAAGGCCGGCCAGTTGTTCGCCGCGGCCCTGAAGGAAGACGATCGCTATAGCGAGGCGGCGCTCCAGTTGTGCCGTGTGTATCAGGCTCTGGGCCAGACGGCAGAGGCCATGAAAGCCTGCAAGAAAGCCGTCGAGCGGGATGCGGATTATGTGGACGCACGGACGCAGTATGGGGCGATGCTGGTGGAGTCGGGCGACGCGGCGGAAGCGATTCGCCAGTTGAGCGTCGCGGCGCAACAGAGCACCACCGATCCCTTTGTCTATTCGCTTATGGGCGAAGCTTATCTGCGTCTGAACCGGCATGCGCAGGCGTTCGAGGCGGCAGCGAAATCGGTGGAAGTGTCGGAGCGGCACGCCTTCGGGTATCTCGTCCGCGGGGATGCCAACCGCTATTTGAAGAAATATGGCGAGGCGGTGGCCGACTATCGAAAGTATCTCGAATTGGACAACTTCGAAGCGTCGGTGAAGGAGTGGATTCCTTACCTGCTGATCGGCCACGGATTCAGCAAGCGGAATGCCGGGTTCAAGCTGAACTACGCGCTTCAACGCGCCAGCGCGTTCTTTGGGCTGTGCTATTGCGAAATCCAACGTGAGAATGCGCTGCGCGGCAGCCAGTGGTGCGAGAAGGCGATTGCGATCGACAAGCATGACCCCTATAGCTGGAATTTGCTCGGGACGGCCTATCTGGATCTGTTCAATCGGGACAACCGCAAAGAATATCTGCTGAAGGCCGAGGCGAACATCAGGAAGGCGCTGGAGTTGAATCCGGACGCGGAGTTCGCACCGGAAGCCAATTCGAATCTGAAACAGATTCGCGAGATTCTGCCTCAGTTGCGGTGAAGAGGCGGCGGTGAAACGTTGGCGAACGTTCCCGCACTATCCTGGTGTTGCGCTGCGACGGTTGCGATTGACTTTGAAAGCAAACCCAATATACTGGCTTCTGCTTTGAAGGACGGGAAGTGAGGGCACAATGGGGTTGAGATGTGTGACCATGCGACGCCAGCGGATGGCCTGCTGGTTGGTCGCGGTGGCTGTGTGCGTACATCCGTGGGTGGCGGCGGCCCAGCAGCCGCAGGCGGCTCAACCGCGATTCAAGATCAAC
Organism: Bryobacterales bacterium; assembly: GCA_016789925.1. GTDB lineage: Bacteria > Acidobacteriota > Terriglobia > Bryobacterales > Bryobacteraceae > JADLDI01. The sequence goes on from JAEUQD010000976.1 coordinate 1,317, forward strand.
GTGATTCGCGGCGAGGGCGCTCAGAACCGGGTGACAAAGGGCCGGGCTACATCGCAGGCCGTTGTTGAGGTTCGCGACGAGAACGACCGGCCAGTCGCCGGCGTCATCGTCACATTCACGTTGCCGACGGTCGGACCTGGCGGCACGTTCACGTCCGGCGGGGCGATGACGACAGTCACCACCAATTCGGCCGGTCAGGCGACCGCCACCTTTACGCCCAACACCGTGGCGGGAACCTACAACATCAACGTGAGCGCTACTCTACAAGGCCAGACGGCGACGGCAACGATCTCCCAGACTAACCTGGCCGTCGCGGCCGCCGCGGGGGGAATTTCCGGGTCGACCATTGGAATCATCGTAGCGGCTGTGGCCGCGGCGGCGGTGGGCGGGGCGATGGCGGCGCGAGGCGGCGGTAACGGTGCGGCGCCAGCGACGCCGCCGCCGGCCGCGGTGACGCCAGGGTTGCGGATCGGCATCGGTGGTCCGGTGGCGATCCTGCCACGGTAGCGATAGGAGCGCTTCATGAAGCAAGCACGACGATTGGCAATTCTGGTGGCAGCCGCGAGTGCAGTTTTTGGTCAGCCGGCGGAGTTCCTCTCCACTCCGCGCCTGGGGTGGACGGTGAGCGACGACGCGCGCGAGTTGCGCGCACTCTTGGGAGTACCGGGCGCCGGGCGGGTTTCCGAGGCTGTGACATTGCCCGACGGAGTGACCCGAATTTACGTAGCTCCGGGACACCAGTACGCGCTCGGCTACGGGGAAGATTCCGGCGCCTGGTGTCTGGTTTCTTTGCGCGACGAGTCGCTGTTCTCGGTGACAAAGATCGAAGGGCTGAGCGGCCCGGCGGGACTTCTGGCTTTCGGACCCGACGCGCGGGCCGTGGCTGTGGCCGATGCGGCGAACTCGACGGTTCAGGTGCTGACCGTTTCGGCAGGCAGAGCGCAGGCCGCCTGGACGGTGGCCATCGATTCGCCGTCCCGCATCGCTCTCGACAGTTCGGGTGACTTGCTACTGGCGGCGGGAGCGGGTGGAGTGATCCTCCACCGCCGGGACGCACCCGGCATTCCTGTGGCGCCGGCGACGGACGTCGAAGCGATGGCGTTCCGGGCCGGTACCGATAGGGCGATCATTGCGGACTCCGCCCAGCGGGTGCTGCTGTTGGCCGACCATTTGGCGGCGGAACCGGCGGTGCGTCCCGTGGTAGGGGCCGGCATCGGGGCTCCGGGAGCGGTGGCCTGGTCGCGCGACGGCCGCTTTGTCTGGTGCGCGGATCGTGAAGCCAATGCGATCGCTCGGGTCGAACTCGCCACGGGCGTGGCCGATCTGATCCAGACTGACGTCTCAGTGAGTCAATTCGAGGTTCTTCCCGGGAGCGATCATTTCCTCATCTCCGCGCCCCGCGCTGGGCAAGCGGCGTGGATGCTGCTGGCGAATCCGGAACGGGTAAGCACCTACTTCGTCCCAGGAGTTCCCGTGTCCGAGGAGCGCAACCATGAAATTCAATAAGACATCCGGACGGGCGCTTCTCCATTTCCTGCTCGTGTTGTTTGCGGCACGGATGCAAGGGCAGCAAGGAGCGACGGTAACCGCCAGTTGCAACAACCCGCCGGTGGCGCAGGCGAATACGCCCTACCGGCACACCCTGAGCTTTACCGAAGCGAACGTCGCCAATGGTTGGATCCGGCAAGCCGTGTCCTGGTCGCTCTTGAGCTCGTCCCACATGCAATTATCGCTGGCCACCAACGGTGTGGTTGGCGGCACCTTCCAGACCGGCCCGGTTCTCTTTCAGGCGCGGGTTTCCGTCACCTATCAGTTCTGTCAAACCGAAACTGCCGTCTGCCCGTCGGTCAGGATTGACTCCGCGCCGGTGAGTTGCTCGATTCAAGTTCAACGTGTCCAGCCGAGGATTATCGACGTGCAACCGCGCAGCGCGACCATGTGCGGACCGGGCGTCAATCTCCAGATCCGTGCGACCGACCTTCAACCGGGGTTTCAAGCCGGCATCGGCAGCATCCGGGTTCCGGACATATCGCCGCTGAGTTTACTGGGATCGTCACTGACGGCCTCACCGCAAACCGCGACGGTCAGCCTCTCCACCGGGATCCTGGCCGGTCCGCCGTTCAGCGATGTCGAGAATGCGGGAATTTTTCTGGCAAACCCTCCGTATACTCCCGACGCATTCAGCGAAGGTTTCCCCTTCACGCTACGACGCACTCCGACTATCAGCGACTACTCTCCAAGGACGCTGCCCGGCGGAGGTCCGGCCGCCTTGACGATCATGGGCCAGAATCTGGCGCCTGGCGTGACGCAACTGCGTTGGGAACCTGTGGGTCTTGCGCCCCAGTTGATCGCTCCGCGGCAAGGCGGGTCGGCCACGCAACTCATCTTCGACATCCCCGCCGCACTCCTGCCGGCACAAACTACGACGGTGAACATCACGCTGGTCAACCGGGAAGAGTCCAATCCGAGTAATGCGCCCTATTCGTGCGTCCGGCCGGTGACGATTACGGTGGGTTCTCCGGCGCTGACCCTGCGATCGATCAATCCGAATGTAGCCACCGCCTGTGGCCCGGGGTTCACGCTCAACGGCGTCACCCAGGGGTTGCTCGCGGGCGGCCAGTTGCGCTGGGACGGGGCTGCCCTCGCCAATCAGAGGCCGGATGCGGGAACCCAGACGATTGCGGGTGACGTGACCGCGGCGCAACTGGGCGTCACCGCGCGAAGGGCGAGTGTCACCGTGGCAAATCCAACGCAGCCGGGTGGGACCGCCTTCGGTCCGGCATCGCCCGCATTGGACTTCACCATCAACGCGGCGCCGGCAATCAGCGTGCCCGATATCGGCCGCGCGTTCCGCGGTTCAGGCGACGTCACGGTGCGATTCACGGGATCCAGTGTGATCGCGAATGTGACGCGCATCCGCTGGATCAACGGAGCGGTCTCGGTGCTCCTGCCGACACAGGTTTCCGGCTCGCAGGTGACGGCCACCATCAGTTCCTCCCTGCTCACCACTGTCGGAACCGCGAGGCTGGTTGCGGTGAATGTGGATGCCGCCAATCCTTCCGGTTCACTGCCCACCACGGGAGGCAGTTGCCCGGTTGAGCGGACGTTCCTCATCGAGAATCCGTCGATCACGCTGACGTCGTCGTCGGTTTCGGCCGTGGATGTCGCGAGTCCCAGTGATGTTCCGGTGACATTGACAGGTACAGGCTTTGTCGCGGGCAGCGTAGTTCTGGCCAACGACAGTACAACGGGAGTGACGACGACGCGCGTCAACGTGGGGACACCGGGAACGATTGAGGCGACGCTGGCGCGAACGCTATTTGGCGTGCCCGGCACGTTGAACCTGAGCGTGCGGAATCCCGATGGGACGCTGTCCGGGGCGCTGCCGGTGAGAATCCTGTTGCCACGGACGCCACAGATCACAATGACCGCAAATCCGCTCCAGCCCAGCGGACCGACAGACCAACCTACATTGACGCTGACCCAAACCAACGCGTCAACGCGGTTGCTCGAAGGGACCGTGACGCTGAGCTTTACACCAGACCCCCAGGTGAGGAATCTCCAAGGGGCCTTGCCGCGACAGGCGCTTCCGGCTTTTGCGGCGACCTCCAGCCAGGAACTCGTCTTCGACGTGCCGACGAACGCCGCGGCCATCCCGCTGCCGATGAATGGCCGGTTCAGCCTGCCCAGCATCGGAGGAACCATCACAGTTCAAATGACGGCCCTGGTGGTTAAGGGCACCACGCTCAGTGTCCTGTCAGAAGGCGCGCCGAGCCCGGTGACCGTTCAGGTTCGCGTAGCCGCGCCCACCATCGTATCCACGGCCGGGCAGCCCATCGTTCGCTTCACCAACGCGAGTTCCAGCGGCTTTGTCGTCGAGTTGGACGGCTTGGCCACGGGGCGTGCGATCGACCGGGCCGACTTCGAGTTCCGGGTGGCCACGGGCGTGAGAGTGGATGGCTCGCTGCTCATCCAGGTCCCCGTCACCAACGACTTCAACACATTCTTCCAGTCGGCGGCGGGCCTCCAGAGTGGCAGTGCGTTCCGCCTTCGCGTACCCTTCAATATTTCCGACGGCGACGCGAACAGCATCCAGGGAGTCACCGTGACGCTCCGGAGCACTGTCGGCGGCGACTCCCAACCGGTCACCGGTACTCGATAACTGCGGGGCTCTGCCGGATTACTGAGGAACAAGGACCGGGTTGGCCAGCCGCACTGCCGACCGGAACACGCCACTTCGGCTGACGACCTTACCCGATTTTAGATCTCGGGCGGTGATAGTGTATTCGTAGGTTGTGCTTTGACGGAGGCTGTGGAGAGGCGCCTTGTAGGAATAGCGGGTTCCGGCCTCATTGAGGTTGGAGCATCGCAGACCAGTCAGTTTTTGAACTGAGCGCCCATCTTCCCGAACCTGGACGGTTACGGGTACATCCTGCGTAATCGTGAAGGACAGGAATCCGAGTTGGCGGTTGGGATCGGCGAAGTCGGTGTAGGACTCGACGTCGAAGATCTCGAGCGGTCCTTTCGCCGGGGTCGACGATCTGGCCCTCCCGTTCAGAGACGGGACGAACTGCCACAACTGCGCCGCTCCACCCTGCCATGCCGACCGTGCCGACTGGGCAACTGGGGCATTGGGCCTCATGTCTCCGGAGGTGACGTCGAGGTACTTCTGCGAGTGCTTCACCTGTAGCCGGTACCAGCCGCCAGACTGATGAACAAACTTCCAGAGTTGGGCAGCGCCACCTTCGTGATTCGAGAAGCCAGCGTGACCCACGGGAGCGTTGTTGTCCTTGCTGGCCCAGGTGACATCCAGATAAGAACCGTTCAGGCTCTGAAGGCGGAACCACCCGCCGCCGGCAGCGACAGGCGTCCACGATTGATTCCAAGCCCTTTCCAGTGTCACGTTGCCTACTTGGCGGGCCGGGGCGTTTGGGCCGACATTGCCTGATGGGCTTCCCAGGTACAGTCCGGAGTGCTTCACCTGGAGCCTGTACCAGTAACCGGGAATCGGTTCGTGGGCGGCGGCCACTGCGGCGGTAAACAAGAACACCAGCAGCGCAGCCGTACGCTGTGGCACCTGATTGGGCGGAAGTGCACCTGCTGCGGGATCTTTCGGGAAGCGAAGTAGAATCTGTGACATTCGTCTGGCTCCTTTCGGCGGATCCTTCCCTGCCGGTGGCAGTTTGGTCGGAACCGCGTTCACGAGCCTCTACTTTGGCCCAAACAAACCTCTCGCGGGAGTAAGTTACGGTAGCATCGTTACGCCAGGCCTACCGCTTCTTCCTCGCTTGCTTCGTGTTCTTGTCGACCCGCAACTTCCAGGCCGTTCGGAGAGCCCCGAAAAGCACTTCTTCGTCGGTTGCGGCCAGCCGGATATGCGTCATGCCCATCCGGCCCCAACCGCCCGCGATGGGAAGAAATACCTCGGGCAATTCGGCGACGAAATCGGCCTGCTGTTCGGGCGTGAGCACCAGGTTCCCGTAGCCTTGGCTTTGTGACGCCAGGGTCGCGAAGATCCGTCCGCCCACGCGGAAGTCGGGGGCTCCCATGTGGGAACTCTCCTCCGCGCCTTCGAAGCTCAAGGCAATGCGCCGGAAGTCTTCGGCATCCACAAAGGCGGCCTCAGCCGAGGTACTTGGAGACCAGCAGCGCCAACCGCTCCCTGGTTTCCTGGGGGATGGCTTTCCGATCGGTGATCAAGGCGTGGGAGAGTGCGCTCGCCGCTTTCGTCTTTCGCTCCTTCGGAATCAAACTGACGGCTTCGCGGACGACCTTGCACGCATTTTCAGCGTTGTGCATCAGGTTGTTGATGATTTCGTTGACGGTAACGGCATCGTGATCCGGGTGCCAGCAGTCGTAGTCGGTGACCATGGCGACCGTGGCGTAGTCGATTTCGGCCTCGCGCGCCAGCTTGGCTTCCTGGAGATTCGTCATCCCGATTACGTCCATGCCCCAACTGCGGTAGACGTTCGACTCGGCTTTGGTGGAAAACGCGGGGCCTTCCATGCAGAGGTAGGTGCCTCCCTTGGTGGTGGGGACGCCGACGTTGCGGCAGGCGTGATGGAGGATGTCCATGAGTTCGTGCGACACGGGGTCGGCAAAGCTGACGTGGGCCACGAGGCCTTCGCCGAAGAAGGTCGAGTGCCGCCCGCGCGTACGGTCGAAGAACTGATCGGGGATCACAAACTCCAGCGGCTTGTGCTCCTGCTTCAGGGAACCCACGGCGGAGAGAGAAACGATCCACTCGACGCCGAGCATTTTCATGCCCCAGATATTGGCGCGGAAGTTGAGTTCGGAAGGCGAGAGGCGATGGCCGGCGCCGTGCCTGGCGAGGAAGGCCACTTTCCGCCCGCTCAATTCGCCCACCATGTAAGGGCCGGACGGAGCGCCCCAGGGCGTTTCGAGCGCAACCTCTTCTTCAATGGTGAAGCCCGGCATGGAATAGAGCCCACTGCCGCCGATGATACCGATTTCCGCTTTCAAAATGATGATGACTCCTGTTCTTTTATTAACTCTAGCAACACGTTTTCGAGCCTCACGTGGGCGTGGCCATCGGAGGAGTGGGTCAACGGTATGCCACGCGCTTGCAGGGCCTTCACCACGCAACTGTAGTTGGAGAGCTTGAGGCGAATCGGCGTGGCCGTGTGCCTGGGCCGCCGGGGCAGGGAAGGGAGGGCGGCGAGTAACTCCGCAACGCCGCTGCCGTCGCGCGCCACGGTGCGCAGAATGGGTTTGGGCGGAGCGGGCGAGAGACTCTGCATCTGGTCAAGTTCTCGGGCCAGTTGATCGGCCCCGGGAAGATCGGCTTTGTTGATCAGGAAGAGCGAAGCCACTTCGAGCAGGCCGGCTTTGAGCGCCTGGATGTCGTCTCCCATCGAAGGGACTAGTACAACCACGGTCACATCCGCCAGACCGGCGATCTCAATTTCCGACTGTCCCACGCCGACCGTTTCCACAAAGATCATGTCCCGGCCGGCGGCATCGAGCAGGGTGATCAGGTCGGCAGTGGCCCCGGCCACACCGCCCAGCGCTCCGCGGGTGGCTACGGAACGGATGAACACGCCAGGGTCACCGGAATGACGTTGTAGCCGGATGCGGTCGCCCAGGATGGCGCCGTGGGAGATAGGACTGGAGGGATCGACAGCGAGAACCGCGACCGTCTTCGATGCCGCCCGGGCATGAGCGACTAACTGGTCGAGCAAAGTGCTCTTACCCGCTCCGGGCGCCCCAGTAACTCCGACGACTAAGGCGTTCCCGTCATGGGGCTTCAGAGAGGCCAGCAAGGCGACCCCTTCCGGGGTGCGGTTCTCGATCGCGGTGGCGGCGCGGGCAATGGAGCGCAGGTCGCCCGCGAGGATGGCTTCGGGCGACATCTCAGGTTTTCAATAACTGGCGCGCGATCACGAGCCGCTGGATCTCGCTGGTTCCTTCGCCGATTGTGCAGAGCTTGACGTCGCGATAGAACTTCTCCACACCGTAGTCCTTAATAAAGCCGTAGCCGCCGTGAATCTGAACGGCCTCATCACACACGCGCACAGCCACTTCCGACGCAAACAGCTTGGCCATGGCCGACTCTTTGGTGACCTTCATCCCCCGCTGGTGCATGTCGGCGGCGCGGTATGTCAGCAAGCGGGCGGCTTCAATGCCGGTCGCCATATCGACGAGTTTATGCTGGATCGCCTGAAACTCTGAGATGAAGCGGCCGAACTGGCGGCGCTGTTTCGAGTACCGCAGCGCCCGGTCGTAGGCGCCTTGGGCTGTGCCGAGGGAAAGAGCGGCGATCGAGATTCTTCCGCCATCCAGAATGCGGAGGCTGTCGACGAAGCCTTCTCCGCGCTGGCCCAGTAGTTGGGAGTGAGGCAGGCGGCAGTGGTCGAAGATGACTTCGCCGGTGGAACTGGCGCGCATGCCGAGTTTATCCTCTTTACGGCCCAGGCGGAAACCCGGCGTACCTGCTTCAATCACGAAAGCGGAGATGCCATGTTGCGAGGCGGCCCTGTCGGTCACCAACATGGCCACGCAAACCTGAGCATCGTGAGCATTGGTGCAGAAGGTCTTCGCACCGTCCAAGACCCAGAAGTCGCCATCGGGGACGGCCGCGCTCCGCGTCCCGCCGGCATCGGACCCGGCCTCGGGTTCGGTGAGCGACCAGCAGCCGATCCACTCCCCTGTGGCGAGTTTCGGAAGATAGTGGCGCTTCTGCTGGGGATTGCCCGCAAGGTAGATGTGATTGGTGCAAAGCGATGTGTGGGCGGCAACAATCAGGGCGACGGAAGGGTCGATGCGCGCGAGTTCCTCGATGATTATCGAGTAGCCGATGTAGTCCAGGCCCGCGCCGCCGTACTCTTCCGGAAACACAGCGCCGAGATAACCCAGACTGGCGAGTTTCTTGATGCAGTCCAGCGGAAAGGTCTGCGCATCGTCCCACTGGCGCACATGGGGCTCAATTTCAGCCTCGGCGAATTCGCGGACGGCTTTACGAAGTTGGATGTGTTCGTCGCTGAGGAAGAAGTCCACTGTTAGACTATATCTTCACTGACCGGGTCCCACGCGACGGTACGATTCTGGCGATAGCTTTCCACTGCCATGCGGCAAGCGATTGAAACACGGAAGCCCAGGTCGAACGGGCAGTTGGGCGCCTTGCCGTTGCGGATGGCATCGAAGAAATTGTGCATGTGAGCGTTCTTCGCCGTCACACCCTGGCCGATGCTTTCACGCCCGGTCGGGAGATTCACCTTCTGCGGTGTGTAGCGAATGGTGGCAGACTTGGACAGGGTGCCGTCGGTGCCGAGCACCTCCTCGCTCGAACCCAGGTGGTTATTGCCGAAACCGGATGACCAGTTGAAGAGGAGGTCTTCGCCGTGGACGAGGGAAACGTGCATCGTGTCGGGCACTTCGCGCCCATCCTTCCAGAGGAAAACCCCCCCGGCCATCGTCGCCGTTTGCGGAATCTGGAGATCGAGCGCCTGATACCAGAAGGCTAACTGCTGGCACATGTTCTCGAAGACGTTGCCGCCGGAATAGTCCCAGAACAGCCGCCAGTTCACAAAGCGGTGCGCATCAAAATCGCGGTTGGCGGCTGCGTCGCCGAGAAAGTGGCTCCAGAGAACATTCTCCGGAGTGACATCCGGATAGACGGGGCGGGACCACTGGGCCTTGCCGTGAGGCGTGTTGCGGAAATGCCGGGCCTCAATGGCGGTGATGCGGCCGAGTTTGCCGGAGGACAGGAATGCGGCAGCGTCGGCGGCCATCGCCGAGGAGCACGACTGATGTCCGATCTGGACGACACAGGGCGAGGCTTTCCGGTAGGCGGCGCGCATGCGTTTGGCGTCGTCGACGGTGAAAGCCATCGTCTTCTCGAGATAAATGTGCTTGCCCGCCTCGATCGCCGCGATGAAATGCTCGGCATGGAGATGTTGCGGCGTGGCGATCACGACGGCGTCGATGGACTTGTCTTCGAGCAGCCCGCGGTAGTCCGGATAATGCCTGGCGTCAGAAGCGACCCGGCGCGCCTCTTCCAGCCGGCGCGTGTAGACATCGGCGAATGCTACCGCCTCCGTGTTCGGAAACGACAGGGCTTCCCGGACTAGCTGCAGGCCGCGGTCCCCGCAGCCGATGATGCCGAGGCGGATGCGGCTCCCGGCGGATAGTACGGCCGACGGGGACGCCATCGTCCCGGCCAAACCGGTAGCTACCTTGCCGATGAAAAGGCGGCGCGAGTCCCTGGGACTGTTCATGGAACTTCTATTTTACCGTGCTGCGCTTGCCGCTCATCGGTCCAGTTGCACCCGCTCCTTTCCACTCACCCCGAACCGTGTCGCCGGAGAAGGTTAACTTGACCGAATATGGTTCGCTATCGACTTCGACGGTGAAGGTGAGGTTGTCGCCGTCGAGTTTGGCGCTGGGCAGTTTGATCTCGCCGCGGCTGCTGCGAATCGAAACATCGAGGCCCGCGTCGCTCTTGCGCACGTTGAGCGTATAGGGAATACGCTCCCCATCGCCGGTGGTTGCCTCGCACTCCCAGGTTCCGAAGGGTTCCGCCCAAGCGAGGGCTGTGAAGAGAAAGATGAAGAGAATCCGTCGAATCATGCTGTTGTATACTTTACCCAAACCGGAGACGGTAACGGGATTCACCAGACGGGAGTGCATTCGATGAAATTGCAACTTGCCATAGCCCTCATGTTGACTTCGTTGGCGGCGGCGCAGCAGAGCCGCCACAAGGTGGACATCAATACCGAGACGCCCGAGGGACAGGCGCTCCAGGCGATCGGGCAGGAAGAGGACGCCACCAAGAAGCTGGCACTGTTGGAGGATTTCGCGGGTAAACACGCGCAGAATCCGAACCTGCCGTGGGTTCTCGGCCAGATGCATGGTCTTTATGTGAAGGGCCAGCAGCACGACAAGGTGTTTGGCGTGGCGGAAAAACTCCTGGCGGTGAATGGAGCCGATTCCGAGATCGCGTATGCCGGTCTTCAGTCGGCTGTGGCCAAGCAGGACAACGACCTCATCGTGAAGTGGGCCAACATCACCAACGAGTCGGCAAAGAAGGCTGTGAAACTGCCGAAGCCCGAGGATGAAGACGAAGAGCCGCGGTGGAAGCATGCCGTGGACTTCGGCCAGCAGGTTCAGAAGCGGTGCGAGTACGAGGTGTACACGGCGGCGCTGCGCTCCACGGATGCGGGGCAGAAGCTGAAGATGATGGACGCGCTGAAAGCGCTGAACCCGCAGAGCGAATATGCCGCGCAGTTGGACGAACAGTATTTTGCGGCTTATCGCGCCACCAACGCTAACGACAAGGCGCTGGAAGTGGCCGAAAAGCTCGCCGGCGCCAACAAGGCCAATGAGGACATGCTCCTGCTGCTGGCCAACAATGCGTTCGAGAAGAAGGATGCCGACAACACGATCAAATGGGCGACGGCCACAGTCGACCTCCTCAAGACGAGACCCGCACCGCAGGGCGTCGGGCCGGAAGACTGGGAAAAGAAGAAGAACACGATCAGCGGAATTGCGCTGTGGATGATCGGCATGACCCATGCGTCCAAGAGCAACCATCCCCAGACCGACGCAGTGCTCCGGCAGGCGGTGCCGCTGATTCAAGGAAACGACATGCTCACCAGCCACGCGCTGTTTCAGCTCGGCCTGGCGAATCATCGGATGGGCGAGAAGGCTGGAAATGTGAAGTTGATTCAGGAGGCGTATACGTTCTTCCGCCAGTGCAGCGCGGTGAAGGGTCCCAACCAAGGGGCAGCCGCGAAAAATGCGACGGTCTTGCGGGGCCAGTATCGGGGCCTGAAATGAACATTTTGGTCCCAAACCTGGGGTCCACTTCGCTTAAGTATCAGATCCTCGAAATGCCGTCCGAACGGTTGCTGGCACAAGGCCGGGCCGAACGTGTGAAGGATTATGGAGAGGCGATCGCCGCCATCCCTTTTGCCGAGCACGCGGTGAGTGTCGTGGCCTTCAAGGCGGTTCTGGCCGGCGCGAAGTACCGTGGCACTTATCGGATTGACGACGGGGTCTTGCATGCGATGGAGCAATTTCTCCCCGCTGCTCCGGTTCACAATGCGATCTATCTGAAGGGTATTCGAGCGTTTCGAGATGCATTGCCGGGTGCTGTGCTGGTGGCGGCGTTTGAAACGGAGTTTCACGCCACGATGCCGGAATATGCGGCGCGCTATGGCGTGCCCGGCGCCTGGGAACGCGACGACGAGGTGCGCCGGTACGGGTTTCACGGCGCCTCGCACCAGTATGTCGCCGGCCGTGTGCCGGAGATCGCCGGGCGGCCCACTCCGCGACTGATCAGTTGTCATTTGGGCGGCAGTTCGTCCATTTGCGCGATTCAGGATGGCCGGTCCATCGACACGACGATGGGATTTTCGCCGCAATCCGGCCTGGAGAATGCAACGCGCCACGGCGAACTGGACGTGTTTGCGGTCCTCTACATGATGGAGCGTCATGGCTGGACGATCGACGAAGTGCGCGATCAACTGGCGTCGCAAGGCGGCCTGGCGGGGTTGTCCGGCATTCCCGGCGGCGATGTTCGCGACATCGAGGCGGCCGGAACCCCCGAGGCTCGTCTGGCGCTCGACACGTTCGTCTATCAGGTACGCAAGACGATCGGCGCTTATCGGGTTGCGCTGGGCGGGTTAGATGCTGTTGCGTTCACCGGCGGGATCGGTGAAAATTCGGCATCGCTCCGCGAAGCGATCTGCCAGGGCATCGTTGACTTGGATCCGAGCGCTAACAAGGAGCAGAAGGGGGATCGCGTAATCAGTGCCGCAGGCGGCGAGCCCGCGGCCATCGCACTAACTACAAACGAGGAGTTAGTGGTCGCGCGGCGCGCATACCGCTTACTGGCCTAGCCAAGCTCCATGCCAGGGAATCGGATTGCGCGGCGAACGGTGTTGAGAGGGGCGGCGCTGGCGCCGTTGCCGGCAGTGCGAGGGAGCGCGGCCAATAGCGCGGTGACCGTGGGATTGATCGGGACCGGAAATCGCGGACCGTATGTGGCTGGGTTGATGGCCAAGCATACGGCGGCGAAGGTGGTGGCCCTGTGCGACATCGTGCCGGAGAAGATGGCGAGGGCGGAGAAGACGATCGGGATAGAGAACCCGCGGAAATATGCGGACCTGCACCAGTTGCTGGCGAGCGATGTGGACGCGGTGATCATCGCGACGCCGGTGTATCTGCATGCGGAACACTTTGAGGCGGCAGTGACGGCGGGCAAGCATATCTATATCGAGAAACCGGCCTCGGTGGATGTGGAAGGCTGTAAGCGGATCATGCGGACGGCGGATGGGGCGGACCGGAAATTACATATCACCTTCGGCTTCCAGCGCCGGTCCGGCGAGCTATACCAGAAAGCCAAGCGCGTGGTGGACAGCGGAGCCATCGGGGCGTTACGGCTGGGGACGGCGCGGTTCATCAAGAGTTCCGGGAGTTGGGGTGCGGCCGGACAGCAGATGCCGCGGCCGGTGACCGAGCAGGAGAAAGAGGCGGCGTGGGGGAGTTGGCGGCACCTTTCGGGCGATTTGATTGTGGAGAACAACGTCCATCTGATCGACGTATTGAACTGGTTTTTAGGGGGGCGGCCGAAGAGCGCGATCGGGGCGGGAGGCGCTCTGCTGCCGAGGAAGGGCGACGTCCGCGATCACAACTTCGTGGCGTTCGAGTATGCGAACGGGGTCCAGGGACAGTTGTCTGGTACGACGCTTGCCCCGGCGGGATATCGGGATGTCGTCGAGCAGTTCTTCGGAGAGTC
>JAEUQD010000592.1 GCA_016789925.1 Bryobacterales bacterium
GGATCGCGAAGCAGAAGTTGGTGAAGCACATGCAGCCGCATGCGGAGGGCGGCGAACGACTGCAGCGGACCGTCGTGAAAGTCGGCGGCGATGAGCGCGCGCTCTTCGTCGTTGGTCATGCTGGCGCTAGCGTCGATAGAGGTAGAGAGTGTGGGAGCGGCCTTCGCCGTCGTCGTCGATACTCTCGGTCTTCTCGGGGACCCAGCCGGCGATCTCGAAGTCGTGCGACACGATCCGAGTTCCCTTCTTGAGTTGCTTTTCGAGGATGGGGCGGAGTTTCTCGTTGGAACTGGGCAGGAGGTAGACGGTAATGAAGTCGGCGGAAGCGTAGTCCTGCTTCATGACATCGCCGTGAATGATGCGCGCCTTCTTTTCGAGACCCAGCTTCTTGATGCGGGCCGTGGACTGCTTGTGAAGGTCGGTGTCGAGCTCAACGCCGGTGGCGTCGGCGCCGAACTTGGCGGCGGCCATGATCACCAGCCGGCCGTCGCCGCTGCCGAGGTCGAACATCTTCTCGCCAGCCTTCAAGCCACCAAGAAGAAGCATCTTCTCGACCACGCTTTCCGGCGTGGGGTAATAGGGCGCAAGCTTCTCGGCCTGCGGCTGCTGGCCAAACGCAAAGATGGGGAAAACGAGCAGGCCCAACGATCGGCGAGTCATGGGATGCATCTTAGGGTAGTGTATAGCACTATGCTGGAGTCTGTGCGCAGCGTAGCTCTCACGATCGCCGGGTCGGACCCTTCCGGAGGAGCCGGGATCCAGGCGGATTTGAAGACGTTTCATCAGTTTGGCGTGTACGGAGAGGCAGTGATCACGCTGCTCACCGTGCAGAACACACGACGCGTCAGCCGCGTCGCGATCCTGGATGCGGCCCTGGTGCTGGAGCAGGTGGAGGCGGTACTGGAAGATATTCCGCCGGGCGCAGCCAAGACGGGTGCTCTCGGGAACGCGGAGATTGTCGAAGCCGTGGCGGGCGCCGCGAGCGGCTTTCGCTTTCCGCTGGTCGTGGATCCTGTGATGATCAGCAAACACGGTACGCCGCTGATCGCGGAGCAGGCGGTAGCGGCGCTGCGCGAGAGGCTGCTGCCGCAGGCGACGCTGGTAACTCCTAACCTGCCCGAAGCCGTGGCGCTGAGCGGCGTGGAGATCGACGGTCTCGCCGCGGCGCACGAGGCAGCTAAGCGCATTCTGACCCTCGGCGCACGAGCGGTGTTAATCAAGGGTGGGCATTTCTCGGGAGAGGATTCGACCGACTTGCTGGTCACGACCGGGGAGTCGCGGACTTACTCGGCGCAGCGAGTGGAGACACGGCATACCCACGGGACCGGATGCACTTATTCGGCGGCGATCACCGCTGGCCTGGCGCTGGGATTGGAACTGGACCAGGCGGTGGCGCGGGCCAAGACCTATGTGACTGCTGCGATTATCACCAACCCGGGGCTCGGAGGTGGGTGCGGTCCCGTGAATCATCACGCGGGCATTGACTCCGTTGGTGGTTCGAGTACAATAACGGAACACCGTTCCTAATAAAGGAGAGAGTTTTCGAATGAAGCGTTTACTTACTTTAATGGCCGGATTCGCGCTGGCCGTGACAGGTGCCCTTGGGGCTGAAGATCCGCCAGCCGATCACGTGCAGTGGATGAAGGACCTCGGCGGGCAGATGGGCGCCATCCGCAAGGGCGCGGATGTGGAGAAAAACGCGAAGGACATGCAGGCCACGCTGAAACAGGTCGGCGCCTTCTGGAAGAAGCGCAATTCCGAAGTGGCGAGCAAGAGCTGCGGCGAGTCGTATAAGGGTGCCGCGGCAGTGGCGAAGGCCGCCGCGGCGAGCGACAAGGAAGGAGTCGCGGCCGGGATGAAGATGATCGGCGCGGGTTGCAAGGGATGCCACGACGCGCATCGGGAGAAGATTTCGGATACGGTTTACAAGATTAAGTAACTGGTTTCCGAGTCAGGAAGTGGACAGGCCCTTCGCGAGAGCGGAGGGCTTTTCGATTTTGGCGGCCATGGCGGCAAGCAGGCGGCGCCAGCGTTTTTTCTCTTCGGAGGGACGGAAGTTTCTGGCGGCGGGCTCAAGCGCGGCGCGAAGCCGGCGTGAGAAATCCGGTGATGTTTCGAGAAGGCGAAGCAACTCGGCAAGAGAATCGGGATCACTGGAGGTGAAGTAGCCCGGGTATTGATCGCCCAGGATGCCGACATTGCCGGGGATGCGGGACGCGAGAATGGGGACGCCGTCCACCGCAGCTTCGGAAATAACGTTGGCACCGCCTTCGACCGTGGACGGAACGATCAGCCCATGGCTGGCAGCCAGACGTTTGCGCAGACTCGGGTGCGGGATCGCGCCGGCCCAATGATACCGGCCGTTGCCGGCCATTTCCGTGCGCACCTCTTCGGCCAGCGATTCGTCAACAACCGCGCCGAAGTGCTCGATCCTGATTTGTGAGGACAACGGCAACCGCCGGGCGGCGCGGGCTGCCAGGAGCGGGTTCTTTTCGACGCGGAGGCTGGCGGCAAGGGTGACGACAAAGACATCGCGGCGGGGGAGTTGGGCGGACTTGAGAGGCTGAGCGGCCTGGTAGATCACTTCGGAATGCTGCCGCACCGTTCTCGCGACGCTATCGAGGGCGGCGGGCTGGAAGACGATCACCCGCGAAGCGAGGTCGATGGCGGACTGCGCCGCGGTGTGCCTCGGAAGCAGAGCGAGGTCGGTTCCGGTGAGGGCGACGATGACAGGCCGGCGGGGCGCCTGGCGGTACGAGCTGAGAACGAGCGGCGCACAGGGGACAGCGCCCAGGGCGACCAGGATATCCCCGGCGTAGTCGTGGTCGAGGTCGGTGACCGCAACCTCGTGGCCGAGCGACGCGAGGAGGCGAGCCCAGCGGTAGGCGGTCACGTTACTTCCAGAGGGGAAGCCTTCCGGGAACGGAGAAACGATTCGAATCTTCATCGTGGGCGCAGAGTCAAAGTGCTGCCGCCGGGAAGGCGGTTGAAGGAAAGCGGAAACGACCGGCCGGCGGCGTAGGTGGACCATTGGTCTTTGAAATGGGAGGAAAGCAGCAGGCCGGACTGTCCGGTGGGGAGAACCAGGGAGGAGCCGTCCCAGTCCCCCAGGTCGGCGACCATGCGCATGGAGGGGCCGACGCCTTCGATGTTCTGGTTGATGGCGGCGAGCCCACCGGGCAGCATGGCGTCGATGCGGAAGAAGCCTCCCACGAGAGGAATGTCGCCGGCGGCCGGATGTTTCAGCGAGACAAAGTTGTAGCGGCCATACTGCCATTTCGCGACATCCGGCCCGAATCGCTTTTCTCCAGCGGCGAGGGCTCCCTTCAGAGCCTGCGCCAGGGCTTCTTCGTAGTTCGGAACCCAGCCGGGAGGCTGCCGGCGCAAGAAGTAGTCGACCACGCCGATGGTCATGTGGCCGCGATAGCGGGCGGTCTTCCCCGGAGCGGCGGCTTCGGCCAGGATCTTGCGGAACTCGACGAACGCCAATTGGGTAATAAGCGGTTCCGGGCGGTGGGCCTCCATCTGGCCATTCCAGGCGGCCAACAGTTTGGCGGCGAACGCGAGGCTCGAGCGGCCCTGGGCGGCGCGGGCCAGCCGTGCGGCGAGGTGATGGTCAAAGGCTGAGTAGTTGTCGGCTTGGAGTTGTTGAAAGCCGGCGACGTCCCACTTGGGCCGCGAATGCAAACGGGTATGGATCTGAGTGGCCCGGAAGTGCGAGGCGAAATTACCGTTGACGGGATAGCGATAGTCTTGCGGGAAGGGGTTCTGGTTGGCGGTGACCAGCCGGCCGGAAGGGGGATTGAAGATAGATGGCAGGTCGTCGAACGGAATGAGGCCATTCCAGCCGTCGTTGGCGGCTTGGACTGCATTGATCGGACTGGTCCCGTCGGTATTGGAGCGGATGGGGAGCCAGCCCGCCACCTGGTAGCCGATATTGCCATCGACATCCGCGTAAACAAAGTTAAAGCCGGGGCCGGGCAAGCGCCGGAGAGCGTCGCGAAACTGTTCCCAGTTGGCGGCTTTGTTGAGTTGAACGATGGGGTACGGCAGGTCGGGAAGCTCGGCGGCCACCCAGCGGAGAGCAAACGCGGTACGGCCTTCGGCGAGAAAGACGGGGCCGCGGGGGGTGAGGGGCACGTTGAGTTGGACTGGAACTTCCGCGCCGCGCACGCGGATGATCTCGCGATCCTGCGCGTTGGTGCCGGCGTTGGCGGGAAACGCATAGAGATCCTGGACATCGTAGCCGAGGTTGGTGATACCCCAGGCGATGCGGTCGTTATGGCCGATGGCGACACCCGGCAGCCCAGGCAGTGCGACGCCGGCTACTTTGATGCCTGGGGCCTCCAGGTAGACCTGATGCCAGATATTGGGCAAGGTGAGGCGCAGATGGGGGTCGCTGGCGAGCAGGGGTTTGCCGGAGGCGGTATGGCGTCCGGAGATCACCCAGGCGTTGGAGCCGGGGGCGGGCTCGAGGCCCGTGCGCGAGGGGAAGAGGAGGGCGACCTTGGCAGGGTCGGCGCCGCCGGACAGCATGTCCCAGCGGGCGATTTCGAGCTGGTGGCCCTGCGTCATGGAGCGGAACATTTCGAGCGCGACGAGGACGGAATCGCGGACGGACCAGGGAGCCGGGTCGTAGTTCAGTCCCGCGAACTCGGCGGGCAGACGGCCGGCGTGAGTTTCGAGGAAATGGTTTACGCCGCGGGCGTAGGCGGCAAAGGAGTCGCGGTCGGCGGCGGGGAGGCGTGCGGCATAGGCTTCGGCGAGGCGCCGCATGCGCAGACGGCGGGATTCGTAGTCGCTTTCGAGACCGACGGGGCCCGCCACTTCGGCAAGTTCGCCGGAGGCCCGGCGGCGCGTGAAGTCGAGTTGAAACAGCCGGTCCTGGGCAGTGACGAAACCCTGGGCAAAGAAGAGGTCAGCCTCCGTGGCGGCGCGAACGTGCGGCACACCACGGGAATCCCGGGTGATCGTGACGCGCGCCGAAACCGGCGCGGGAATCTCCCCTGAGGTTTGCGGCAGCGCCCGGTAGACAAACCAATAGGTGGCGGCCAGCAGAACCAGCAACGTCAATGCGATCAGGGAGTTGATATATTTTAGTAAGCGCGTCGGCCCTCCCATTCCCGATGGACCTTCATTTAGGATACCGATTTCTCTTAGTAGCCCTCATCATCGCTTTGAACGGGTTTTTCTCGTCGGCGGAAGTGGCCTTGCTCTCGGTGAGGCAGTCGCGTCTGCGGCAAATGGCCGACGAAGGCGTCGTGGGCGCGCAGGCTGCCATGAGCCTGCTGGCCAATCCGGAGAGAATGTTGAGCGTCGTCCAGGTGGGTGTGACGCTGGCTTCGCTCGGATTGGGTTGGGCGGGCGAAGATACGGTCTTCGCGGCATTGGTGGGACTGCTCAAGCCGGTGGAAACCCCGCAAACCGCGGCGGTTCTGCATGCGGTGGCGTTCACGATTTCGTTTCTGCTGATCACCTATTTGCACGTGGTGGTCGGCGAAGTGGTGCCGAAGAACCTGGCCATTGACAAGTCCGACCGGCTGGCAGTTCTGGTTGCGCCACCCCTGCTGGTCTTCTCCCGGGTGGCGGGCCCGTTTGTAACAGTCATCGAGCGATCGGCTTCAGTGCTGTCGCGCGCCATCGGACTGACAGGAGAATCGCAAACGGCAACGCACACGCCGGAAGAGATTCGATTTATCGTTTCGGCGGCTCAGAAGCACGGGTTTTTGTTCGAGGTGGAGGAAGAGGCGATTGCGCGGTTGCTGGACTTACGCGAGCTGTCGGCGCGTGAGATCATGACGCCGCGGGGAGCGATCGCGGGCATGCCCGTCGAGGCAAGCCTGGATGATTTGCTGCGGGCTTTCCACGACAAGAAATATTCGCGGATACCGATTTACGAGCGCAGTCCGGAGCACGTCGTGGGGATCATCTACGCGAAAGACCTGCTGGACGTGTGGCAGCAGCGGCGGCGCGCCAACCAGCGGCGGCGGCCCGCACCGCAATTTGACATCGGGCGGCTGCTGCGGAAGCCGGAGGTCGTGCCCGAGACCAAGCCGGTGCTGCAACTGATCGAGACATTCCGGGCATCCGGACGGCACATGGCGCTGGTGGTGGATGAATTTGGCAGCATGACCGGGCTGGTTACGCTCGAGGACGTGTTGGAACAGGTGTTTGGGGAAATCGCCGATGAGCACGACGTGCGAGAACCCGAGCAGCCCGACACCTGGGACAAGTTGGAACTGGAGGGGACAACGCGGCTGCGAGACCTGGAGACGCAGTACGGGTTGGAGTTGCCCGTGGACGCCGACTATGAAACGCTAGCCGGGTTTCTGCTCTACCGGCTGGGTTTCATTCCGGCAGCCCGAGAAGTCATCGAGTTTTCGGACCTGAGATTCACTGTAATCGAGATGGATCGCAACCGGATCGACCGCGTGAAGATCGAACGCATTCCACCGGAGACGGCTACGGCCGGCGGCGAGAGCTCCGGTACCAGCGCTTAACTGCCTCCATGGCGGGCTTGCGCCACGGCGTATGCGAGCCGTCGGCAGGTCCGCCAAACCCATTGGAGCCGACCTTCCAGAAGTAGATTCCGTGAAGCCAGGAGCGGTTGTAGAAGGCTTGGAGCAGCGCCTCGTAGCAGCGAGCCTGGTGCTGCATGGAAAGCGCGCGGGGCGATTCGTCCCACGGCTGTTGGTGCGCATCGGCAAGACTGGCAAAGCCGGCTTCGGTGAAGATGACGGGGCGTCTGGCGGCGCGGTGGACGGCCTCCACCCGGCCCACCACTTCCGCATACGAAAGATCGCCGGGCAAGGGGTAGTAATTGTTGAGCCCGATGTAATCGACCGCGTCCCAGAACGGCAGTTGCTCAAACTCGGGCCCGAAATTGGCCGCGTAAACGAGGGGACCGGGATAAAGAGCGCGCACGCGGCCGATGATGCGGCGCCACTGGGTCGCATGGCGCGATAGCAGGACGAACTCAGTGCCCACGCAGAACAAATCAGCGGCGATGGTCTTGGCCAGGCGCGCATAGTGTTCGATATAGGCCTGGTAGGAGGAAAACCAGGCGGCCAGTTCGTGCGGCTCGTCGAAGCGCAGCCCGCCGGGAAAGGAACGGGGAACCCAAACCTGGGGCTTGAGCAGCACACGGATGCCCAACTCGTGCGCCTCGGCGGCGAGACGCTGGATGCCTGTGTCGCGCTCCCAACTACGACTCGGATTGAAACGCACTTCAGGCGTGCCCGGACGCGCCATTCCATAGGGCACGAGTGCGATAGCGTCTACTCCGTAGGCGGGAAGCTGACGTAACATCGCGCTGGCGGCATCGCTGCCGTAAAAAGCAGGTGCTTCGGCGGTGAAGTTCACTCCGCGTTGAAACGGCAGGCCGGGCCGGGCCAGCGCGGATTGCAGCAGGGTACGGCGCGTCATCGTGCGAGGTGGCTGGCGAGAAACCGTTCGACTTCCGTCATGAAGCGGAGGATGTTGGCGGGTTTTGCGAAGCCGTGGCCTTCTTCGGGGAAGACGATATAGGTGACGGGTTTGTTTTGCGCGCGCAGCGCGTCGACAATCTGTTCGCTCTCCGCGGGCGGTACGCGCGGATCGTTGGCGCCTTGGCCGACCAGCAGGGGCCGGACGATCCGATCGGCGTGAAAGTAAGGCGAGCGGGCCCGAAGCATCTCCTGGTCGCGCTGCAGGTTACCCACGCGCTGGTCATAGAGTGAGAGCACGGCGGCGGCGGAAGGGGGAATGCGGCCCAGAAACGTCAACAGGTTCGACTGGCCGACGATATCGACGCCGCAGGCGAACTCTTCCGGCGCAAAGGCAAGCGCGGCCAGCGTGAGATAACCGCCGAAGCTCGCGCCCATGACGGCCGTGCGTTTGGGATCGGCATAGCCTTGGAGCACGGCCCAGCGTTTGGCATCGACCAGGTCGTCGAGCATCTTCGCACCCCACTCGCGATTGCCGGCGTTGAGAAACGCTTTGCCATAACCGCTCGATCCACGGTAGTTGACTTGGAGAACGGCATACCCGCGGCTGGCCAGGAACTGAACGACACCGGAGTACCCGTAACTGTCGCGCACCCACGGTCCGCCGTGGACGACGAGCACCAGCGGCGTTGCCCCACGGGCGTCCACGGGGCGGGTGAGATAGCCGTGGAGGCGCAAGCCGTCGCGAGCGGCAAAGTCAACGGGCTGCATGGGGGCCAGCGGATAGGCGTCCAATTGCGGCCGGCTGGCAAACAGCGGCGAGGACTTCCGCGTTTCACGGTGGAACAGAAAGTACCGGGCGGGTTGTTCGGCCTTGGAGACGCTGACCACCCAGCGGCGGTCCGCGGCATCGCGGGAAGCGAGGCTGATTTCGCCACCGCCAAGGGTGCGGTTGAGATGCTCGAAGTCACGGCGGAGCGACGGGTCGAGGAAGCGCCATTCCATCTTCTCGCGCAGAATGCCGGCGGCGGCGAGACGGCCCGCGGATGTGGTGACCACCTCGGTGACATCGTAGGTGGAGTCTTCCACGAGGACCTTCGCCGCGCCCGAAGCGAGGTTTACTTCGACCAGGCGGGCCGTGTTCGCGCCCACGCTCGACAGCAGCCAGAGCGCTTTCCCGTTTGGCGTAAAGCCGGCGATCCTGCCGAGAGTCTCCTCGGGAGTGAAGCGCTGGAGCTTGCGCCACGGCGCTTTGGCGTTGTCGCGAACCATGACCTCCTGAGTTCCATCGCGCCGGTATGCGATGGCGGCGCGCACCTGAAAACCGGCATCGACGGCCCAGTTGACGAACTCGCCAGGATTCTCCGTGTCGAGTTCGAGGGAGGCGGTTTGGAGAGTGAGGCGGTAGATTTCAAAGTTTCGCCGCCGGTTCATCATGAGCAGCACTTGGGCGCGGGCGGGATCGAGGGCAAGGAATTCGGCGCGAACACCCGGATAGGGAGTGAGGTTGCGCGTCTGCCCGGTTTCAAGGCTTGTCTCGAAGAGATGAAAGTTTTCGTCGCCCTGCTGGTCTTGAAAGTAGAGGATACTCCTGCCAGAGGGATGCCAGAAGTAATTGATGATGCCGCGCTGGGCGTCGTTGGTGACGAGGCGTGGCGGACCGACGGGCAGCGTGCGGACCCAGACGTTGCGAACGCCCTGGTCGCTCGCGGCCAGCCAGGCGATGCTCTGGCCATCGGGTGAAAGCTTCGGCGAGGCGTGTTGGGGGTTGGCGAAGAAGACTTCGAGCGGCGGAAGAGCCGCCAGCAAGAGCGCCAGCAACAACATCAGTAAGGGCTCAGAGCGTGCCGTGTGAGTTCGGGCGCCTTGCGGCCAAGCAGCTTCTCGACTTCCTTGCGCAACGGGCCCACAGACCGGGCGTAGATCATTTTATATGCCTGGCAGAAGTAATCCAGGTCCTCAAATTGACCGTGCGGGCCGTGGCGGAACTTGGGACAGCCGCCGTGGCAGATGGACTGGTAGTCGCAGACGACACACTCGGGATGAGCCAGTGTCTTGGTGCGGGCAAAGTTGTAGCGGCGGGTACGGCGCGCGACTTCGGCCCAGGAATCGAGCGTGACGTTGCCCAGCTTCCAGCCGGACTCCACGAAAAAGTCGCAGGGGTAGATGTCGCCGTTGTACTCGACCACGACGTAGGAGTCGCAGGTCTCGTGCATCGTGCACGAGCCCGGCTTCATGCCGGCCACTGCCTCGGCAATGTTGTCGAAAAAGCGGATGCGCATCTTCCGGCGGTCGGGCCACCACAAGTCGAACATTTCGACCAGGAACTTACCGTACTGCTCGGCCGTGATTGTGAAGGGCATGCGCGAGCCGTCGGGGTTGAACTCCGCCAGAGGAATGAACTGCACGTTGTCGACGCCCAGCGACTTGTAGAACCGGTAGAGTTCCCTGGGCTTGTCGACATTGGCCTGCGAGAGAACACAGAGGATATTGAAATCGACTTTGCGTTTCTGAAGAGTATCGATGGCTCGCATCACCTGCTTCCAGGTGCCGTGACCCGCCTTGTTGAAACGGTAGAGGTCGTTGATCTCTTCCGGCCCGTCGAGCGAGACGCCGAGCAGCCAGTTGTATTCGCGGAAGAGTTGCGCCCAGTTGTCGTCGATCAGGACG
>JAEUQD010000608.1 GCA_016789925.1 Bryobacterales bacterium
CTGCGCGCTCGCGCTGTTGTGCGCGTTGTGTGAGAAAGTGGCATTGGAAATCAGGCACTTGCAGCGGACCGAGGTGCGCGAGGCGGAGGAGCCGTTCGCGGCGGGACAGAAGGGGTCGTCGGCGATGCCGCACAAGCGGAATCCGGTGACGTGCGAACAGATCTGTGGGTTGGCAAGGCTGGTGCGGTCGAACGCGCAGGCGGCGTTCGAGAATATTGCGCTATGGCACGAACGCGATATTTCGCATTCGTCGGTAGAGCGGGTGATTCTGCCGGATTCCACAACACTCACGGATTACCTGCTGGAAAAGACCCACTGGTTAGTGGATGGCATGCGGGTATCGCCGGAACGGATGCGGAAGAACCTCGAGCTGACGCACGGGCTGATTTTTTCGGGTCAGTTGCTGCTGGATCTGGCGGCGGCGGGGATGCTGCGGGAGGTGGCGTACAAGACCGTGCAGACGCTGGCGATGGAGGCGTGGGAGACGGGCGGCAACTTCCGGGAAATGATTGAAAGCAATGAAGAAATCGGGAAACTACTGACCAGGGAGAAGCTGGTGGAATCCTTCTCGCTGGAGCGGCAGTTGGGGAACGTGGAAGCGATCTTTCGCCGGGTTTTCATGTAGATCAGTACTAACAGTACTTACTAAGTCAACCGACCCTTGCGGTGAGCCGAATAGATGAACCCCGGTTTATCTTGGACGTTTTTGTCCTTGTTTTTCTTGGAGATTCCGGTACACTTCAAAGTAGAGGACTTCGTGAGAACTACTGTCGAATTCGCACGTGTCTTGTTGGTGGATGACAATCCCGCCAGCCGGTTGACCCTCCAAACAGTTTTGCAGGCTGGCGGGTACGCAGTGGACTCAGCGGCTTCGGCTGCCGAGGCTGTCGGAAAACTGGACGAACAAGAATACGAATTGGTGTTGAGCGATTTGGGGATGGAATCCCCGGAAGCGGGCTATCGCGTGCTGGCGCATGCCCGTTCCATGGACTACCGGCCGGCGATTGCGTTGATCACGAAAGAGCATGAGGAACCGGAATCGCTCAACGATGCCGCGTCAGCGCTGGTCGAACCGGAAGACGTACCCGGCCTGCTGACGCAGGTGGCGGACCTCATTTCCGACCGGGCGCGGAGGCGCATCCGGCGGCAACAACGAGCCGCCGCCGTGTGCAGTTGAGGGGTGGTTAGAGTTTAGCGAGGCGGAGTGAGTTTCGGCGGAGGAAAGGGATACACTCCGGGAGTAACCCTCACTTCCGTAGTTACCTTGAGTGGATATTTGCCACCACTCGGATAAGTTAGTTCGACGAAATATGCGGTAAAGCCTTTTTCAGGTTTGGAGACGGTGGCCACATATTCGCCGTTTTTGGCGGCAGTCAGCGTTGTGGATTTGTAAGCCGGGCCAATCTTTTCCAAACGAAAATCCCGAGCATCGGGATTGTTTGCCTGCCAGAGCTTGACGTCGGTGGGTTTGTCGACGGTCTTTATCCGGATAGAGCCATTGTTGGCGAACCTCCACTGGACGCGGGGGCGGGGGCGATTGTTCAGTATGGTCTGGAGCCAGGCGAGGAGGCCAAGGGGAGCGTCGGAATTCCGGAGTGAATGATCGGCGTTGGGGACGTAGCGGATCAGTTTCTCTCCCTTGAGGTCCTTGAAGTAGAACTGGGCGGAGTCGGGCACAAAGAACTGGTCGCCGGCGGCGTTCACGATGTACTTGGGGATGGTGAGGCGGTCGCGGTACTCGTAAGGCTCTTCGATCTTCAGCAACTTCTCGTTTTCCTTGCTCCCCATCCAGTCCATGATCTTCATGTCCTGGTAGTCCTTGACGGCGGGCGCCCAGAAACCGTAGACGCGCCAGTGGTGGATGAAGGACTTTTCGAGGTTGAGCATGTCGATGACGAGGGGCGCGATGGCGACGACGCGCTTGTCGACGGCGGCGGTGGTCCAGGTGGTCCAGCCTCGTTTGGAAGCTCCCGAAACGACATATTTGTCGACGACGTGATTGCCGGCCTCCGGGGTCTTCATGAACTCGGTGACCGCATCCATGGCGCGGACGGCTGCCTTGGTCATCGGGAGGCGGAGGGGCCACTCTTCATCGCCGCCGCGGAGGAACTTGTCCCAGGTGTAGGCGATGATAGCGTCTTCGGTGCGCGTCCTGGTTTCGCCAGGAAACTGCAGCGGTTCGTTGGGAATCATGCGGAGTTCGGCAACGACGGCGCCGCTCTCCTTGGCGAAATTGGCGAGCATGGCCTCGGCGCGGGCGGGATGCTGGCGGCCGATGGATCCGCCGGAGATGAACAACAGGGCTGTCTTGTGGAGAACCTTTTCGGGACGGATGACGGTGAGCCAGTGCTGCCAGACGTTGTTGGAAACCTCTTCGGGCTTGCGCCAAGTCTGGGATTTAAGGTCGAGAACCGTGGCCTTGCAGCCGCCGCAAGGGATCGAGGCGGCGACCTTCCATTGGTAGGTGGGATCGGGTTTGCGCACGTAGCGGTCCAGGGCCGTGTCGGCAGCAAGCCCGGCCGTAACGGCGAGGAACAGAGTTAAGGTCGGACGAATCATCACTCCCATGATGATAGCGGGTTCCGGCATTCGCCTTGCGACGTATGTCGTGTTAAATTGTCATAGT
>JAEUQD010000615.1 GCA_016789925.1 Bryobacterales bacterium
GACCCCCACGTCCACGTCTGGAAGAGCGACCCGCGCTATCCCTGGGCCAAGGAAACGAAGACGCCTCCCAAAGAAGACAAGACCGCGGAAATGCTGCTCGACCTCATGAAGCAGCACGGCGTAGCGCGCACCGTCATCATCCAGGTGATCCACTATCGCTGGGACAACTCCTACCTCGCCGATGTCCTCAAGCAATACCCCACGATGTTTCACGGTGTCGCGCGGGTGAACCCCGAAGACCCCGCCTCTCCAGACCACCTGTCCAAGCTCGTCAAGGAACAGCGCTTCCGCGGCGTCCGACTATCACCGGGAGCGGGCGCGCCAGGCGACTGGATTACCGGCCCTCTAATGCCGCCGCTCTGGGACCGCTGTCAGAAACTGAAAGTGCCGATGACCATTCTGGCGCCCGTCACCCGCATGCCCGACATCGCCAAACTGGCGGACAAGTACCCCGACCTCACCATGGTGATCGACCATATGGCCGATTGCCCCATCGACCGGCCGGACTTGCTCAAGCTCCTGATCCACCTGAAGCGCTACCCCAAACTGTTCGTCAAGATCTCGCACACCTGGTCGCTCTCAAAACAGCAGTTTCCCTTCCGCGACACCTTCGCCCAGGTCAAGGCTCTCTACGACCATTTCGGACCCAAGCGCCTCATGTGGGGCACAGACTGGCCCGTCTCCGAGCACCGTGCCACCTATCCACAGACCCTCGAAATCGTGCGCGACCACATGGACTTCCTCAACGAAGACGACAAATCGTGGATGCTGTCCAAGACCATCGAACGCGTCTGGCCTTTCAAAGCTTGATGCGACCGCACAGTTCCACGACACGCACTCCACCCCCAAGGTAGAGAAACCCAGCCGCGCCATCTGTCATTGCCGCAAATCGAGCCGTTCGCGTTCTTTGCGTCCTTAGCGTCTTTGCGAGAGTCAAAGAGGATCTGCTGTGAACGAAGACGCCATGGGTGGTGACGTTACCCCAGCCCCAGCCCTGTCAGTTTTCAAAAAGAAGGTACTCCCAAACGCGGCGCACATCCTCGCGCGTTGTCTGGAAGTTGCCGATCGCCAGCCGCATTGCAAACTGCCCCCGAATGGTCGCGCCCGCCAGAAAAGCGATGCCGCTCGCGTTGATGCGATCCAGCACGGCACGCGTGGCTTCGTCGCCGTCTTTGTGGCGGAAGCAAACCAGCGAGAACGTCACCGGGGCCACGACTTCAAACCGCGAATCGGCCTCCACCCACGAGGCGAACTCTCTGGCCCAGGCGCACTGCTCCTCAATCATCCGCGCGATCGCCTCACGCCCATACGAGCGCATCACAAACCACAGCTTCAGCGACCGGAACCGCCGCCCCAACTGCACTCCATAGTCCATAAAGTTCAGCGCGCGCGGATCGTCGCTGGTCTGCAGATAGGACGGGATGAGCGAAAAGGCCCGCTTCAGCACGTCGGGATGGCGTGTGTAGAACGCGCTCAGGTCGATCGGCGTCAGCAGCCACTTATGCGGGTTCATGACCAGGGAATCGGCGCGATCCACCCCGTCCATGTAGTGGCGCATCGACGGCACTAAGGCGGCCGCCCCGCCATACGCGGCGTCGACATGCAGCCACAGACGATACTTGGCCGCCAGGTCCGCGATGGCAGGGACCGGGTCGACGGCAGTGACGGCGGTCGTACCGACGGTGGCCACGACGCAGCAGGGATGCTTGCCGGCGTTGATGTCGGCGCCGATGGCCGCTTCCAGAAGATCGGGCCTCATCCGAAACGCCTCGTCGGTGCCGATCTTGCGGACATTGTCCTGCCCGATGCCGATCGTGATGGCGGACTTCTCTACCGACGAGTGCGCCTGCTCGGAACAGTACACCACGAGGTTGCCGTTCGCTCCTCGTGTCCGGGCCTCACTATCGCACGTCTCCCTGG
>JAEUQD010000628.1 GCA_016789925.1 Bryobacterales bacterium
GAGCATTTGAAGAAGCAGTATGGCGGGGACATTGGGAAGCTGAACGCGGCGTGGGAGTCGCGGCACGCGTCGTTTGACGGGATTCGGCCGTTTCTTCCGGAGACGGCGCTGACGCGGCGGCAACGGGTGGATTTCGCCGACTGGTACATGGGCGCGATGAGCGACTGGTGCGAGAAGTGGGCCATCTGGTCACGGGCGGCGCTGCCGAACACGCGGATTCACCAGTCGTCGGGCGGTTGGGGTCCGGTGCAGATCGGGACGGACTACAGCTATCAGGCGCGGAGCATGGCGAAGGTGAAGGGCGGCATCCGGCTGACGAACGAGGCCGACGATTTCGCGGACAACTTTACGATCACGCGCATGGCTTCCTCCGCGGCGCGATTCTATGGGGCGGAACTGGGGTATGAACCCGGCGGCTACGGGAGCATGCGCG
Source organism: Bryobacterales bacterium (assembly GCA_016789925.1). GTDB lineage: Bacteria > Acidobacteriota > Terriglobia > Bryobacterales > Bryobacteraceae > JADLDI01. The sequence goes on from JAEUQD010000628.1 coordinate 434, forward strand.
GCGTGATGGCGCGGCTTTATAACACGGTGACGACCGGCGCGGTGCACTTGTTCTATTACATCGGCAACCTGTCGGGGAACGACCAGGCGGCGGATGCCTGGGTGCGCAACGCGCACATGCTGGATGAGCGCGCCAAGCCGGTGATCGATGTGGCGACGTTTTATCCGGACACGGCGCTGAAGTTAGACGACGAAGTGTTGCGGTACCGCTGGGCGTCGACTTACTTCACGGCGGCGCGGACGCTGCGGGAGACGGTGGATTTCGATTATGCGAGCGAGCAGATGATCCTCGACGGCGCGCTGGACCGCTACAAGTTACTCCTCATTATTTGGGGTGCGGTGACCGAGAAGCCGGTGCTGGAAAAGATGGACCAGTGGGTACGCAACGGCGGAACGCTGGTGTTCGCGCCAAGGCCGCGCGGCAATCCCATCACGGTGGAGGGCGATCAGTCGATCAGCCAGAAATGGGTGGCCGGAGATACCGGGAAGGGCCGTGTTGTCGTGTGGCACGGCGATCTGATTCCGACGCTCGAATACGCGGATTTCGTCAAAGACATGCTGCTGAAGATGCCGTCGATCAATCCGCGGATCAAAGAGGCGCTGCGGATGGAGAAGCCGGCCACCGTTTACTGGAGCGTGCTCGACAACGGGAAACTCGCACTGTTGAACTTCGACGGGCGGACGCAGGCGGTGAGGCTCGTGAACGGGCAGAGCGTTCTGATGCCGCCGTACGAGCCGCGGATGGTGCCGTAGCTCAAGGTCGATGCGGCGCAAGCGGTCGCTTTCGCGTTAGCGGAGGAAGTAGGCGGCAGGGTCGATGGTCGGTTTGGTAGGCGACCGTATCGGACTCGGCATCGTTCTCGTCAAGATCCTGCATGCACTGTTTGAGCATACGTATCTTAGAATTCCGCGAGCCGCATCATGTCATGCAGGATTGGGCGGCGCAGTACTTGGCCTCGGCAAGAACGCCCAGCTGACCTGTGACTGGGATGCCGCGGCCGATCGCCACCCGGGGCCCGCAGTCTGATCAATCAGAAGGAGCGCCGCCTGCGGTTTCGCGGCGACAAGAATCGCCTCGGCCTCGCCGTCGTCAAGATTGCGCCGCAGCGCTTTTCCGGGTTGGGAGAGACTTGCCGCTTGACAGGGGTCTATGCGCACGCAAAGGCGCCAGGCTCGCCAAGGGAGGCCGGGCTGTTTCGGCTGGCGCGCGGGATTCTGGGGAGTATTTCAGCAGATTGCTGAGATCGGGTCAGACGTGGGGCAACGAGATCATCGGAGACACTGAGCTTCCCGGCGATCGCGGGCGAAATGTGTTGCGGTTAAGGCGGACGCTCGCAAGGGCCTCAGAAGGGCCTCTATCTCTTGTTCATCTCAGTAAGAAGCTCGCAATAAGAGGCCTCATACTGAAACTGGCCCTTGAGGCGCGAAGTGTGCTCCATCAGCCAGTTATTGAGATCTGCAATAGCGCGTGGGCTTTTGGAAGGAGGTGTTGTCTCAAACGTGAATCCCAGCAGAATGGGACTCGACATGCTGAACCCATTGCACAAGAGTAAACCGACGTCGCGGGAATCTGAAGACCACCTGGCAATGGCATTATCGACGACGAAGTCACGGGGACCGCTGTCAAACAACGTGAATTCCTCACGTAAGTGCGTAGCCACCACGCGCACCCGCCGATCGACTAGCCCCCTGTCACGGTGCTCGACGGTGACGTGAATTGATCCGTCTGGACTAGTCCACTGCTCGTAGACGCGCCAAGAGGAGCACGCCACCGTACAAGCCAGCGTTATGAATATCGCTCGCAATCCAAGCAGGCGCCCAGTCACCGTGCACTCCGAACCGGCTCGCAGATCTGCGCGCCTATCTTTATGCCAACATTAACCCTATCGTAGTAACCACCTCTGAACTTGAATCCGATATCGGCGGCCACGAGTGCAAGATTCATATCACCAATGTTTAGTTCAATCTCCAGGTTTAAACCCACCGCCTTTCAGGCGGTCACGCTTTGAGCGGGACTCTACGAGAATGAGGGGATGGCCGAGTATCGGAGTAGCGCGCACGCGGTGTTCGATATCAAGTACCACCTAGGTGGTGTAGCGGTATTTCTCGCCGGTGGGATTGGCGGTAGTGACGCGGTTCGCGGTGTCGTGCGTGAAGCTCACTCCACCGGAAAGGCCGGTGAGGTTGCCGTTGTTGTCGTAAGTGCCTCCGGTGCTGGAGTGGAGGCGGTTGGTGGCGGTGTCGACCAGCCAACTGCTGGCGCCCTTGGTGGTGAGGCTGCCGAAGCCGTCGTAGACGTAAGTCTCGGCCCAACCGCCGCCGGTTTTGGTCGCGTTGACGAGGCGATTGAGGGAGTCGTACTGGTAGGTGATTTCCTCCAGGGACTGGAGATCCTTGGTGCCGGTGATGCGGCCGTTGTTGCCGCTGGCGGGGAAGTAGTACTCCCAGCCGCCGATGACGGTGGACCCGGCCTTGATCTGTTGTTTCCACATCTGGCCGGCGGTGTTGTAGCAGGCCGAGGTGACCACCGACTGACCGCCGACGGTGAGGGAATTCATTTGAGAGAGGGCATTGCGGCCGTAGACAGCCTGGACGCCCGCGACGGGATTGTACACGCCGCCACCGGCGGGGATGTGGCTGGACGGATAGGTCATGGAGAGCGGGGCTCCGCTGTCATTGTAATGGAACTGGGCTGAACCCCTACAGTGTGAGTTGGGACAGTGCGACCCGTCACAGGGGAACTTTTCGTAAAATCTGGCCGGGTGGTTTCCATCGGCACGCCGGATTGTGGGGAGTATTTCAGCAGCTTCTTGTGACCGGGACGGCACTCGGGCGGTGAGATCGCCGAGGACACCAAGTTTTCCCTGGGAGATCGAGCAGAATGTGTCGCACATCTCGCCGTTTCTCGCGTGTGCCGGGCGATTTTTGGTAAAAGTGCCATAGTGACAGGTCAGGCGGACAGCCAGAGGCGGACAGCCGGAGGCGATCAGGATGTGCGGCAGACAACCTTGGGCCTGAACTATTATCTGCGGCAGAACCGAATGAAACTGATGGTAGGGTACGTCAACCGGCATGAACTCGAGAAGCCGGCTGCAAACAACATCTTCCAGGTCCAGCTACAGATGTTTCTGCACTGAACAGTGGGGTGGGGGCGTGGGTGAAAGTACGCGCCTCGGGCTATTTGGCCCATTGGCCAAGCAATTCCGCTACCCGCGGAGTTTGGAAACCCGTTGAACCGGCGCGAGTTGCCCAATTGGCCAATCATTTGCTCCCCTTTCCGGTGATGGACGCCAGAACCCAAGCACGATTTGAAGCGCGAGCGCAGGTTTTCAAGGCGCTCGCGCACCCCTCCCGGCTCTTCATGGTGGATGTGCTTTCGCACGGCGAACGCTGTGTGTGCGAACTCACGGCGATGGTGGGAGCGGACATGTCGACGGTGAGCAAGCACCTTTCGGTGCTGAAATCGGCAGGGATTGTGGCGGACGAGAAGCGCGGTATGCAGGTTTACTACACCCTGAAGATGCCCTGCGTGCTGCGCTTCTTCGACTGCGTGAGCGAGGTGTTGAAACAATCGGCCGCCGAGCGGGTCGATTTGGCGTCCATCCGCTGAAGGAGTTCTAAATGAAGATCCAAATTCTAGGTACCGGCTGTGGGAAGTGTAAGCAGTTGACCGAGAACGCGGAGACCGCGGCACGAGAGATGGGCATCGCCTATCAGTTGGAGAAGATCACGGACATTGCCGAGATTGTGAAGTTCGGCGTCATGACGACGCCGGCCCTGGCTGTCGACGGCAAGGTGAAACTGGTGGGCAAGGTGGCAACCCCCGCCGAGATCCAGGCAGTGTTGCGGTAAGGACAAAGAGAGGGCAGATTCCAATGAAGATTCGGCCTAAGTGCGGATGTAACGGAGGTCCAGACCTGATGTTCTGCTGCTCGGGCGCGGCCGACACCGCCGAGATCGCGGATCTTGCGGTGCGTCAACTGCACCGCGAGAAAGACGCCAGGATGTTCTGCCTGGCCGGCATTGCCGGGGATGTCGAATTGATCGTCATCAACTCGAAGGCTGCCAACAGGATTCTGGTCGTCGACGGGTGCGATAGCGACTGTGCCAGGAAGACCATGGAGAGGAACAGCTTCCATGACTTCGTTCACTTCCGGACGACCGACCTCGGTTGGGAGAAAGGTAAGACGCCAATAACGGCGGACCGTGTCTCAGAGGTCGCCACCCGGCTTCGCACGCTGCTCCGGGAGGCGCCAGCGCGCGGAGACGTATGAAACCCCGGCAAGTAGTCACGACCGCATTGCTCGGATTTGTACTGGTGAGCTTCGGGTATCTCGCGGTGCGCAGCCTGCGAGCGGCCAAGGATTGGCGGAGCCCGGCGGCCGCCCAAGCCGCAGCCTCACCGGCAGTACCCGACGGCGCAGTTAGCCAGCCCGGTAAGGTGATCGCGTACTACTTTCATGTCACCGTGCGGTGCACAACGTGCCGGAATATCGAGGCCTACTCCAAGGAAGTGATCCACAACCGCTTTGCGAAGGAACTGGCATCGGGCCAATTGGAGTGGCGACTGGTTAATGTTCAATTTCCGGAAAACCGCCACTTTATTCAGGATTACCAGTTGTTCACGAAGTCACTGGTTCTGGTCCGCAGCGAGAATGGCCAGCAGAAGGAATACAAGGTTCTGAACGACACCTGGGAACTCGCCGGCGACAAAGCGGCGATGCAGGACTACGTCGACGGGGAGGTCCGCGGCTTTCTGCGGAAGCTCGGATGAGCGACTTGGGAGCAAGTGGAGTGCTGGTGGCGGCTGGGACGGCGTTCTGGCTTGGGGTGCTCACCTCGGTGAGTCCGTGCCCGCTGGCGTCGAACATCGCAGCGATGTCTTACATCGGCAACGGCATCGCGCAGCCGCGGCGAGTGCTGGCGGCGGGCGCACTCTACACGGTCGGCCGCGTGCTCACTTACGCCTTACTCGGTTGGTTACTGGTGGCCAGCCTGACAACGGCCACCAGTCTTTACAACGGGTTGCAACAGGTGATGAACCAGTTACTCGGGCCGCTGCTGATTGTCGCCGGGATGTTTCTGCTGGAACTCCTCCGTTGGAAGGGGCGATCTTCAAGCTTAACCGCCGGCCTGGAACAACGGGCTGGCCGGTGGGGACTGGGTGGGGCCGTAGTGCTGGGTGCGTTGTTCGCGCTCTCGTTCTGCCCTGTATCAGCCGCACTCTTTTTTGGAAGCCTCATCCCACTGGCAATCAGAAGTGGCGACTCGATTGTGACGCCGTCGCTGTACGGCGTGGGCACCGGCCTGCCGGTTTTGGCGTTTGCTGTCGTCTTCGGGTTTGGCGCGCAAGCCTTGAGCAAGGCGTTTCAGCGGATCACAAGGCTGGAGATCTGGGCGCGCCGTGTAACGGGCGCGGTCTTCATTGCGGTAGGCGTGTACTACTCGCTCACCTACATTTTTGAGGTCTTCTCTTAACGGAAAGGAACATCCAATGTCTGGCAAATGGACGCGGCGAACATTCTTCGGAGCAGCGGGCGCCATGCCCGCCGCTGTGGCGCAGGGGCCTGGCACGGCCGGCGCCGGGCAAGCCAGGACGGTAAAGATCATTGGCGTTTCATGCAGCCCAAGGAAGGGCCGGACCACGGCCGCGGCGCTGCGCGTCTGTCTGGAGGCGGCCGGATCGGTAGGGCCGGACATCGAGGTCGAACTGATCGACTTAGGAGGCCTCAAGATCAATGGCGACGTCGCCGCCGGCGTCCCGTTGGCTGCCGGCGAACGGGACGATTTTCCTTCGATTGAAGCCAAACTCCGGGCGCCGAACGTAGGGGGAATCATCATCGGAACGCCGGTCTACTTCAGCAACATGAGCTCTCTCTGCAAAGCGTTCCTGGACCGTTGGATGGCGTTTCGTGGGACCTTCGCACTGCGGAACAAGATCGGCGGCGGCGTAGCAGTGGGGGCGGCCCGAAACGGAGGCCAGGAGTTGACTCTCCAGACGATTCACGCCGCGATGCTTTGCCAGGACATGATCATTGTCAGCGAGGGCAAGCCTACGTCCCGGCTTGGCGGAATCGTGGTGAGCACCAAAGACGATATCAGTAAGGACGAGACGGGCTTGGCTACCGCAAGGAGCCTCGGGAGGCGGGTGGCAGAACTCGCACTCCTGCTACGAAAAGCAGGCGCTTGACCGGGGGGGCGGCATGAGGATGGATGCTCGGAGATGAGTCCTTTCGCCCTGTTTGACTGGCTGGCGCGCTGGATAGTAACGAGCGTCTTCGGCTTGAGTTTGGGATCTCATCTGGGATCCAGTGTGCATTTCTTCCTCTACGATGTGCCGAAAGTGATGACCCTGCTGCTTTTCATCAGCTTCATCGTGGGCACGATTCAGACATGGCTGAGGCCGGAGAAGGTTCGCCGGATTCTGGGAGGCAAGCGGACGATTCTCGGCAATGGATTAGCCGCCGGGATTGGAATTTTCACGCCATTTTGCAGTTGTTCCGCGGTGCCGCTGTTCATCGGCTTTCTCAAAGGCGGCGTTCCCTTGGGCGTGACGTTCTCTTACCTGATTGCCGCTCCCATGGTGAATGAAGTGGCGGTGGCGCTGCTTTGGGGCCTGTTCGGGTTCAGAGTCACGGCGATCTACATCGGATTCGGCGTGGGCTTGGCGCTGATCGGAGGCATCGTCATCGGACTGTTGCGGCTGGAGAAGTGGGTTGAGCCCTTCATCTGGTCGATCCAATCGGGGGTGGTAGACGACGCTGCTCCGTCACTCAGTCTCAGAGAGAGATTTCATGAGGGGTGGCGGTCCTCGCGGGAGATCTTCGCTACCGTCTGGCCGTACATCGTGGGAGGCATCGGCATCGGCGCCGGAATTCATGGTTACCTGCCGCAAGATCTCATAGTCCGTTGGGCCGGACCGCAGAATCCGCTGGCTGTTCCAATTGCCGTAATCATTGGCGTTCCCCTGTATGCGAATGTCGCCGGCGTGTTGCCCATCACAGAGGCGCTGGTGGGCAAAGGGCTTCCGCTGGGGACGGTGCTGTCGTTCACCATGGCGGTCACCGCGCTTTCGCTACCTGAAATGGTGATTCTGCGGAAAGTGCTTCGTCCGCAACTTCTCACCGTCTTCATTGCCGTGATGACCTCCGGCATCATCGGCGTCGGCTATCTGTTCAATGCACTGATGTGACGAGAAGGAGACTTCGACCATGCACCGTTTCTTATCGTTGGTCTTACTGCTGGCGTGCGGAGAAAGCGGTCTGGCCAAGGAGAAGCCCCAGGTTACCTACAACAAAGAACTCTTTGATGAGAATGGCAATGTCACGGTTCACATTGCGCCTTTGCCCCGCAACGAGACGCGCCTGAACTGTCACGCCAAACCGGACTGGAAGAAGCGCGGCGCGTCGTTCTCCGCCCACACGGATGTCCATCTCGCCCAGGGTTTGAAATGCGTCGACTGCCACACATCGGGGAGCCGGGCATCGGATCTCAGGATCCGCGCGGCAAGGAGGTGCATCAGTTCGGGAAAGGAGACGACCCCTCGGGTTGGGTGCGGAACGATCTGGACAACACCGTGAGAACGTGCGAATCGTGTCACGAGCAGGGCACGCTCGGCGCGCCCATCGCCCGACATTCCTGGTTGCCTCCGCTGCACTTGGAGAAGATCGCTTGCGCCACGTGCCACATTCCCCGCACCAAGGCCGCGCTGGTCCAGGCCAGCGACGTCTTCAACGGCGCGCCTCGCATCAGCCCGCCGCCCAAGCGTATCTGGACCTTTTACGACCAGGACATGACATTCTGGAACCACTACGGCGAACTCGAACTCTTCACCGCCCAGGACAAGCCGGTCAACGAATTCTGCCCGTCCCTTGCGCGGTACAAGGGCAAGATCTTTTCCGTGGACCGCGTGCCAGGAAGGCAAGGAAGGCTTAAACCAACTGTTCATGAAGGACTTCTACGGAACGTGGCTGGCCCACAAGAACGATCTGTCGAAGTACCCGCAATTGGCTCGGATTCGTGACGACAACAACGACGGCATGATCGAAGTGAACCGGCCCGAAGAGATCGATGCATTGCTTGCCGCCACGGGGGGCGTCCGCTTCTCGACAGTACCAGGTTAACCTACTTGGTTATATCGGCTGTGACTGCCTGCCAGTCAGACGGTATTGTCTTTTCGCCTCTTCGAAAAGAATCGAAGGCCGATCCCTCGCGGGTTTGTGAAAAAACCAAAACCGCTCCCTCGTGGTCGCGGCTACGGGATCCTCTGTGTTTGCAATGGGTTGATCCGGAACGGAAGTCCAGTGCCCGTGCGAAGTTGCTGGAGGGTCAGGATTTTTTCTTCAGCGGAGCGCCCAAGCCGAGACCGGAACGGATGGACTCGTAGACGTCGGGAATGGGCCGGAAGGCGTTGACTCGGAGGAGCATTCCTTTTTTTTCAAAGAGATCGAGCAGTGGGAGGGTCTTCTCGTAGTACTCCTGGAGTCGCATCTTGAGGGCTTCGGGATTGTCGTCGGCGCGCTTGGTGAAGCCCTGGGCCTGCCCCTGGGCGACGCGCACGGCGACCCGCTCGTAGACGACGTGGTCTGGGATCTCGAGGTAAATGGCGCGGTCGAGATTCCACCCTTCGAACAGATACTCGGCTTGAGCCCGAGTTCGGGGGAAGCCGTCGAGGACGAAGCCGTAGTTCCAGTCGTGTTCTTCGAGGCGCTTTCTGACTACTTCCTCAACGATGTCGTCGGGGACCAGGCGGCCCTCGTTCATGATCCGCGTCACCCTCGCGGCCAGTTTCGTATGGTTGGTGAGATTCCAGCGGAAGATGTCACCGATGGAAATGTGGACGAAATCGTAGTCGTTGCAGAGGAGGTCGGATTGCGTCCCTTTCCCGCTGCCTTGCGGGCCAATCAGGATAAATTTGTCCATAAAATATTAAAAAAGGCGGCG